>CAZOLL010000011.1:20331-20610 GCA_964580365.1 uncultured Phycisphaeraceae bacterium | reverse complement strand
CGATCCGCGAGTGTTTGCATGGTCGAATCGCCAATCCTGCGCCGGTGGCGCCGGTGGCGCCGGTGGCGGCGGTGGCGCGGGTGGCGCGGGTGGCGCGGCGATTCGGGAATCGCCGGAGAACGGGTGGACCGATGCTCCGGCAACCGGAGCCCGAACGCCGCGACCCGAGACCTGGGACAGGAGACTTGGGATCGGAGAACCGGTTGCCCGGTGAACTGCCCTCCGGTCTCGGGTCTCCGGTCACCGTTCGCGGGTCCCCCGGGCACGGCGTGCGGGCTC
>CAZOLL010000011.1:0-20321 GCA_964580365.1 uncultured Phycisphaeraceae bacterium | reverse complement strand
GGCCGCGCCGCCGGGGGGCCGGGGCGCCCGGCCCGGCGGCGGGGTGTCCGGGTCCCCGGGGGGCGGGCCCCGGGGCCGGGGGGGGGGGGCCGGGGGCGCCCGCGACTCGGTCACCCGGTCTTTCGGACCGTTGTTCTCTTCGCCGCCACTTCATCCAGCTCTGCGCTCGCCGATCCGCCGTCGCGCGACGCGCTGCGCGCTCACTCGTCCTTCTCGCTCGCGCGAGTGCTCTTGAACATCCGGTCGGTGAACAGAAACGCGTCGCAGACGCCGGCCCACTTCGCGGTGCACGGCGCGTAGCCGAACGGGCGCGCGCCGAGCGCCTTCTCGAACGGAGCGCCCTCCGCTGTGATCGCGCGCTCGAGCGCGTCGATCGCCACCGTCTCTTCCGCCGCGGGCGCCGGCCCACCCATCATCCGCGACTGCAGCACGCGCGAGTGCAGCTGGACGAACGCGTCGTTCACGGCCGCGTCGAGCTTCGCCCCCGGCACGCGCTCGAGCTCGGCGAGCAGGTCCTTCGCGTCGCTGCGTCCGGCCAGGCCGGAGAGCTGCGAATCGCAGCCCGCCATCACCAGCGGCCGCTCGGTGTGGTGGGCGTCGATCGCGCACTGGAAGGCGGCGCGGCACTGCTCGCTCTCCGACCTCCACGGGAAGACGCCCCGCTGCGCGATCTTGATGACCGGAGCCTCGTCGCCGAGGTGCGCGTTCATCGCGTCGCAGTCCCACATCCCCGACTCGAAGACCAGCACGTCGAAGCCGCACTCCTCGTGGAGGAAGCGGATGATGCGCGAGCGCGCTTCGAACGTCGCGCCGTCGCCGTGGCTCTGCTCGCCGCGCCCTTCGATGACGACGTCGAGGTCGAGCGTGCCGCCCGTCCCGCTCGTGCTTCGTCATGATGACGCCCCGTGTCTGCGCGACTGCGCGGGCGCTGCTTCCACCCCACACGGCGGGAATCCCCCGCGGCGAAACGACATGTTTCGATCCACGCGTCGACTGCTCGCCACCGCCCTCGTCGTTCCCTTCGCGATGTGCGCCTTTTCCGGCGGCGCAGGCGATCCGATCATCAACTCTTACGACGGCACGGCGGTGGATGCGACGAGCCTGTCGATCGGCGACTTCGAGATGCCCGACTCGACCGGCGTCGGGATCACCGGCAAGTTGAGCGTCATCGGCACCTGGCACGACGATCTGCTCGTGCTCCGCTCGTCGCTGAAGGGGGCGTTCGGCTGCCCGATCGCTCCCTGATCGCGGCGGAATTCGTGGCCGAAGCGCGCACCGATCGACGCGAAGGAACGAAGCTCGATCGGAGAGAGATTCCATGCGCATCGCGTGCTTCGCCGCCTTCGTCGTTCTCACCGCCTCCATCGTCGCGCCGTTCGCGCGCGGCGGCGACGTCAGCGCCACGGTCACGGGCGGCACGCTGAAGATCACCGGCACGTCCGGCGCCGACCAGTTCATCGTCGACCAGATCGGCGTGATCGATCCGGGGCAGTTCCGCGTGATCCCCGGCGCCGGCACCACGGTGAACGGGTCGATGATCGTGCTGTCGTTCACCGGAGTGAAGAAGGACATCGTGATCGAGACCGGCGGCGGCACGGACGCGATGACGATCACCAACGCGCGCGTGCCGCGCGACCTGCGCCTCGTCGCCGCGGGCGTCGGCGGCGACATCACGACGCTGAACCTGTCGCTCGTGACCGTCGGCCGCGACTATCGCGCGGAAAGCACCGGCGGGCAGGTCCTGCTCTCGCTCGTCGCGTCCGCGGTCGGGCGCGACGTGCGCGCGATCGGCTCCGACGCCACGGACCTGCTCGAGCTGGATCCGACGGTGGCCGTCGGCCGCGACGTGCGCTTCGACCCGCGCGGCGACGACGACACCTTCAAGATCGTGCGGTCGGACGTCGCGGGCGACGTCATCCTCGATTCGAACCCGGGCATCACGTTCACGACTCTCCGGGACGGCAACGTCGACGGCACGTTTCGCACGGCCGACCTCGACGGAAACCTCGCGCTCACGTTCGAGAGCATGCGCGTCGGGTCGGTCAACGTGCGCTGCGGCGACAGCAGCGACGGCCTCGTGTTCACGCAGTCCCTCGTGTCGGCGAAGGTCACTGCCGACCTCGGCGACGGCCAGAACACGTTCGTCAGCAACCTCTCCGAGTTCGACGGGCGCGTACGCCTGAAGGCCGGGAGCGGTCCCGACCTGTTCAACATTGCGTCCTCCACTTCGTTCGGCGACTCCCTCGACCTCTCGCTCGGCGAAGGCGCGAACAACCTGTTCACGAAGGGATGGTCGGTCGCCGGTGACGTCCGCATCCGCGCGGGCGCGGCGGTGGATGATCTGCACCTCGAGGCGTTGATCGTGCACGGCGACGTCCACTGCGACGCCGGCGGCTCGTCGGCGATCGATCCGAACAGCGTCTCGTTCGACCTGGTGCAGGTGGGCGGCACGCTGAGCGCGAAAGCCGGCGACGGCGCGGACGACTGGAAGCTCGAGTCGACGGTGATCGGCGGCGACCTGCGTTTGTCGCCCGGCCCTGGCGAGAGCGCCGTCGAGATCTCCCAAGGCTCGATGCGCGGCCTGCGCTTCGACGGCGACGCCGGCGGCGATCACGTGCTGATCCACGACGGCCCCACCGTCCGCCGCACCGCGCGGTTCGCACTCGGCGAGGGCGCCAATCAGCTCACGATCGACGAGTCGCTCTTCCGCGAGGACCTCAGAGTGACCGCCGGCACGGGAGACGACGTGATGCAGTTGTCGATCGCCGCGGTGATCGGCGGGAAGACGAAGGTCGACCTGGGCGGGGGGGCGAACGCGGGGCCGTGAGGCGGGCGTCGCGGCGATTTCGGGGTGTCAGAGGAAGATTTGGGAAGCCGCCCCTCCCGCCCCTCCGGCGATTCACCCGGGTTTACGGCGTCGGATCAGCAATTCTCGCGCGGAGGGGCGGGAGGGGCGGGAAACCGGGAATCGGCTGAACTGCCCCCCGAGAACCGGTGCGGACTCCCGCATCGAGGATCGCTTCCCCCAACCGGCGCCACCGGCGCGGTGTCACGCCGTACGTGCAGGCCGATGCGCCCTCGCTCCCGCGTCTCGCCACGCCGAAGTCCTCGAGGATTGCGATCAGCATGCGAGCAGCATCCTCCGCGGCGCTCGAATCGGCTCCATCGTTCTGGCGGAAGGCCACGCTGATCGACTCCCTACCGAAGTCGCCGTACATCGCGAAGCTCCGAACGCCATCTCTGTAGTGCGCACTCTTGGAGCGGAGGAGGCCGTCGACGTCGCGCGTGTCCGTCATCCTGAATGCTTGGGCCACGCGGTCGAAACACTCGCTGACAATTGCGTCCTCCCGTTGACGATGTTCGCTCGCGAGCAACTGGTCCGTCAGATCGCGGTCGATCGTGACGTTGATTGCCTGCCCGTGCTCCCAGGCGCATCCGACGAGAGTCGACATGAGTGCGAGCAACAGGCATCGGAGCACAGCGGTCTCTCCCGGGACTGTCATCGAATGCGAGCACCGACCGGAAGCGAGCGGCACAGCGTCGACAGAGTACGGCTCGGATTCCTCTGCGTTCGTCCGAGCCCTCACCTCGCCGCCGCGGCGAGCGCCGGGTCGACGACTGGCGTGCCCTCGACGACGTACGAATCCTCGCCGTAGATCAGCGGGATCAGGAAGAACTCGTGGCGCCACACGACGTCGACGAGGGCGACCGCTCCCGGCGCCTGCTGCAGGGCGCGATCCGTTGCGTCTTTGATGTTCGGAACGAATCCGGTCGGGATGAACAGGATGATGCGGACGGTGTCGCGCCCCTTCACGCGCTGCGACGTGCGCGTGAACCCCGCACCCTGCGACAGATCGATGTTCTTCGTCGACACCATCGTGAAGTCGCCGAGGCGGGCGCTGCAGGCGAGCGAGCTGGTGAGGACGGCGACCGACCCGAACAGCCGAAGCGAATGCCCGACACGAGGCATGAGCGACATGACCCTCTCCCGAGTGAAGCCCGAGGCCTGACCGGACATCTTCGAAGCGTGACGGTCACAGTCCAGGCCCTTTCGAGAGCAGCGCGATGATGGCCCCGCGGCGACGTCGGGCCGAGCGAACGCCGGGTGGAACAAACGGATTGCAGCGCGCGACTCCACGAGACCCGTCGTTCATCGCACGTCCACTGTAGAAGCCCGAACGACGCCGTCCCGTGCAACGCACGCGTCCGTGCCCGCCGCGAAGGGCGAGCACGGACGCGTGTGAAGTTCTGCGGCGCGGTCAGAGGATGACCGACTTCACCGAGCCGTTCTCGAGCACGCGGACCTTGACGCCGTCCGCATAGGTCACGACGTCCGAGCGGTAGGTGCCGTGGAGGTAGAGGCCGGACGCGCCGAGATCGTCGAACTGGAGGTTCGCGAACCTCGCGAGTTTGACCTTCGTGCCATCGGGCGACGCCTCCTGCATGCCGGACTTGAAGTTGGCGACGACCAGCCCGTTCGCCTTCTTCTTCCACGTGCCCTGGGCTTCGATGCCTTCGTTCGGGAGCGCCACGGCGCACGAATGGTCGGCATTGAATCCGCAGTTGCCGCCGGCGGTCACGTCGAGCTCGCTGGGAGCACTCGACGAGATCAACACCGTGCGATGGAAGTCGACCATGATGTCGAAGGCCTGAAGGAAGTCGTTCGCGCCGCGCGCGGAGACGACGCCCGCAGTGAGGCCGGCGCCGAGGACGAGAGCGGTCAGGATCTGCTTCGAAGTGAACATTGCGGTTCTCCGGTTCGGGGGTTTGTGAAGGCCGCCTCGGGTTCACGGTCCCGAGCGCGTGTCTCCCTCGGGCAGCGGGCGCGCGCGGGCGGGCGAAGCGCGGATTCGCAATTCCGTCGCGCAGGCGATCGATCGCAGAAGGCGCCTTCGGTGCGCGCCGCGGCGCACCTCCAGAGGAGGTCACCGAACCCCGTTCACCCGATCGATCGGAGAACTCCCATGAAGACCCGAATCGCCGTCCTCTCGTCCTGCGCCGCCGTCGTGGCGGCGTCCCTCGCTCTCGGGCAGTCCGTCTCGAACGTCAGCCCGGAGATCGCGGGGCCCGGGTCGGTGGTCGTGATCTCCGGCTCCGGCTTCGGTGAGGCGCGAGGGAAGGTGACGCTCGCGACGGAAGGCGACAAGCAGGTGAAGACGCGCGTCCTCGATTGGTCGGAGGACTCGATCACGGTCCGCGTCCCGAACAAGAAGCTCGCGCCCGAGTCGCTCCAGGTCGTGATCCACCCCGCCGGCATCCCGGACGTGATCTACACGGAGGGAAGCCTGATGATCGGTCGGCCGCAGATCGAAGTCGTGCGCGCCGACGCGAGCTGCACCGGTTGGATGGCGATCGACGGCAGCGGCTTCGGCGGCGCGCCGAGGGTGAAGTTCGGCGGTACGCCCGTGCGTGCGGCCGTGGTCGTCTCGATCGGATCCCGCGAACGCATCATCGCGCTGATTCCCGCGGGATCGACCTCAGCGTCCGTGGAGTTGAGCGTCCGCACGAAACTCGGGACGGCAAAGGCCTCGGAATCGATCCCGTTCGAAGCGTCGCGCGTCGGCAAGCCGAAGATGCGCGTGAACGGCGACGGCGACACCTTCAAAGTCGGCAAGGACGGCGCGCAGGTGACCGCCGAAATCGCGATCGACGAGCAGACGCTCACGCTCGTCGCCGTCGGCTCGTCCGCGACGATGTCGCTGACGATCCCGAACTTCTCCGCGTGCAGCGCCGGCAGCACGTTCCTGCTCGAAGCTGGATCGGCCGGCACGTTCAGCGCGCTGCGAAACAGCCTGGCGTCTCCGCCGCCGCCGTGGCTGATGCTCGGAGGCGACGGCTCGCGCCCCGGCTGGATCGAAGTGAAGATCCGCGAGATCCGCGGCCGTCAGATCTCGGCGGTCCTGTCCGGCATGGTGACGAAGACGACGATCGATGCGTTCAACGGGGTGCAACAGACAGAGGTCGCGATCGACGGGTACTTCGTGGCGGATATCGATCAAGTGAGGTTCTGACGACGCGCCTGATGGCGAATCACGCGGACGCGGTGACGTTGTCGCGGATCGAGGCGCACGACTCGCGTTCATACGGTCGCGTAGACCTGACCCCGTCGCGCGACCCCAACCCGATCGTTCTGGGAGCGCAGTGAGCCAGAGAAGCGTTCGCGAGCGGACGCGATCAATCGGTGTGGTACTGCCACGCGGCATCCACGAGTCGGTCGTTCTCGTCGAAGTAGAACCAGTACCAACACAAGCCCATGAAACCGTCGGCTGCGAAGTACCGCTCGAAGCGCGCGATCGACTTGCCCGCTGCTCGTTCGCGCTCTTCGAGACTTGCGCCCAACGACGCGAATTCGAACGCGGCCCATCCCTCCGTGGGACGCGCCCCTTCCAAGTCCGGACCCGTGAAGTCCTCGTGCACTTTGGCGCGCGTCGTCGAACCGGGTGGGTAGAACTCGAGCAGTCGCTGCCGGCGCGACTCGGGATCGACGCTTCTGCAGCCGCACAACGCGGCAAGAACTACGAGCGTCGCGAGGCGAATCGGGTTGAACCCCGGCTTGGAAGTCATCGCACCAGCTTCGTCAGGCGTGTCGCCGTTCGCTCACAACGGCACATTCCCATGCTTCCTCCGCGGCCCCGCCTCCCGCTTCGTCCTTAGCAGCCTAAGCGCGGCGACAAGTCTCGAGCGCGTCATCCTCGGCTCGATCACCTCATCCACATACCCCAGCTCCGCGGCCTTGTACGGATTGGCGAACTTCTCCCGATACTCCGCTTCGAACTTCGCCTGCTCCTTCGCGGGGTCCTTCGCCTTCGCGATCTCCTTCTTGTAGATGATCTCCACCGCCCCCTTCGGGCCCATCACCGCGATCTCGGCCGTCGGCCACGCGAGGTTCAGGTCGGCGCGGATGTGCTTGCTCGACATGACGTCATACGCGCCGCCGTACGCCTTCCGCAGGATGACCGTCAGCTTCGGGACGGTCGCCTCGCAGTAGGCATACAAGAGCTTCGCGCCGTGATCGATGATCGCGCCGAACTCCTGCTCGGTGCCGGGGAGGAAGCCGGGCACGTCCTCGAAGGTGATCAGCGGGATGTTGAACGCGTCGCAGAAGCGCACGAAGCGCGCGGCCTTGCGGCTCGCCTCGATGTCGAGGCAGCCGGCGAGGTGCGCGGGCTGGTTGGCGACGACGCCGACGCTCGCGCCGTCCATGCGCGCGAAGCCGACGACGATGTTGCGCGCGAAGCGCTCGTGCACCTCGAAGAACTCGCCGCCATCGACGACGCGCTTGATGACGTCCTTCACGTCGTACGGCTTCTGCGGGTCGGGCGGGATCAGCGTGTCGAGCCCCGCGTCCTCGCGCATCGGGTCGTCCTTCGTCGCTGCGCGCGGCGGGTCGTCGACGTTGTTCAGCGGCAGGTACGAGAACAGACGCCGCACCTTCGCGAGGCACTCGCGGTCGTCCGCGGCGGTGAAGTGCGCGACGCCGGACTTGGTCGCGTGCGTCTTCGCGCCGCCGAGCTCCTCCGACGTCACCTCCTCGTGCGTGACTGTCTTCACGACGTTCGGCCCGGTCACGAACATGTAGGACGTGTTCTCGACCATGAACACGAAGTCGGTGATCGCGGGCGAGTAGACCGCCCCGCCGGCGCACGGCCCCATGATCGCGCTGATCTGCGGCACGACGCCGGACGCGAGCGTGTTGCGCAGGAAGATGTCGGCGTAGCCGCCGAGCGAGACCACGCCCTCCTGGATGCGTGCGCCGCCGGAGTCGTTCAGACCAATGACAGGCACGCCGGTCTTCACGGCGAGGTCCATGATCTTGCAGATCTTCTTCGCGTGCGCCTCGCCGAGCGAGCCGCCGAACACCGTGAAGTCCTGCGAGAACACGAACACCGGCCGGCCGTCGATCAGGCCGCTGCCGGTCACGACGCCGTCGCCGAGGACCTTCTGCGCGCCCATCCCGAAGTCCTCGGTGCGATGGACGACGAAGCGATCGAGCTCCTGGAACGAACCTTCGTCGAGGAGGAGCGCGACGCGCTCGCGCGCGGTCAGCTTCCCCTGCGCGTGCTGTTTCTCGATCCGCTCCTTGCCGCCGCCGAGCTCGGCCTGCTCGTTCGCGGTCTGGAGGCGGGCCTTCGGATCGGGCGTGGACATCGGCGCTGGCTCCCGGAGTTCGCGGGATCATAGGCGCCGGGCGGGCACCCTCCTGCCGCGTGCCGGGCCGAATCTCCGGGGGGCCGCAGGAGTGAACTTCGTGGCTCCAGGCGTCCGCCCGGAGGTCCCCATGAAGTCACTTTTCCTCGCGCCGCTCTTCGTTCTCGCGTCACTCGCGTCCGTCGTGCCCGCGCTCGCGGGCGACGTGGAGATCACGCTGAAGAAGGGGACGCTCCGAGTCATCGGCGGCGACGCGCCCGACACCCTGACGTTCCAGTGCACGCCCGAAGGCGCGATGACGGTGGCCCCGAGCGCCGGCACGACGATCAACGGCGAGAACGGCCCGCACCCGTTCAGCTTCGTCACCAGGGATCTGATCATCGACCTCGGCGGCAACATCGACGTCGTCGAGCTGATCGGGACGTTCTCGCGCGACGTGCGCATCTTTCAAGGCGACGGCGACGACGAGCTGCAGATGCTGGGCGCGATGCTCTCGGGCGACCTCACGATCGAGACCGGTCGCGGCGACGACGTGATCAGCGTGGCGACTCTCGCGGCGAGCACAGACGTGCGGGTCTCGACCGGCGGTGGGAACGACACGCTCACGATCACGGGCGCGATCGGCGGCGACCTGCGGGTCAGCCTCGGCGCCGGCGACGACACCGCGACGCTCACGCCGCTTTCGGTCACGGGGAAGAAGACCGTGAACGAAGGCGCGGGGAACGACACGGTGAACTGAGTGCGCGCCGGCCCCGCGACTCGAACTTCTTGTTGCTCCGGGCTGCGAGCGCCTTCTTCAGCGCGGCGAGGTACAGCGCGTCCATATCCGGGCTCATGATGTCGTTGGTCGCGGCCTGCGACAGCAGCTTGCCGTCCGCGGTCATCATCTGCGAATCGACGGGGTACTTGTACCGCTCGAACGCGACCTTCGCGGCCGCGCGCACGTTCTCGGGCTGCGATTCATCCTTCGCGATCGCCTCGAGATCCTCCGCGAGGATCCAGCAGTTCACGAACTCCTTCGAGAGCAGATCGAGCACGGGTGCGAATGAGAGCGGACCCGCTCTCAGCATCTTCCCGCTGCCTCAACAGGACTCGTCGTCGAAGGTCCCGAACAGGATCATCAGGTGGATCGTCTTCTGCTCCTCGGTCGCGCGCGCGATCGCGTCGGCGAACGGCATCCAGTCGAGCTTCGCCGCCGCGTAGAACTCTCGGCGCAGCTTCAGCCGACCCTTGTCGACGTCGAGGCCGTCCTCGACGGCGAGCCGGAACGCGAGCGGTCGCTTCGCGGCGCGGTCCCAGACGAGTCGCCCTTCGAACTGCGCCGGCGTGTAGCGCGTCTTGCCGCCGTCGAGCCGGAACTCCGCGTGCGAGCGGATCAGCACGTCGAGCTTGGCGTCGTCCTTGCCGAGCAGACACGCGAAGGTGCCGCCGTTGAACCCGTTGATCTCGAGCTCGAACGTGGCGCCGGGGTGGATCTGGCGCAAGAACGGCAGCGCCGCGTCCGGCGCGACGCGCCACGTCTTGCCGATTGCGACGCCGTCCTTCGGGAGGAACGGGGTGAAGTCCGCGATCGGGTGCTCGACGCTCGGCGTCACGGGGTCGAGCCGCAGCGTCTTGCCGAGCGCGGCGTCCTCTTCATGCAGCTTGTAGGTCGAGCTCGCGATCGGCGAGACCCGCGCCGTGATCTCGACGCCGTCGCCCGCGCGCGCGGTCGTCGCCGCGGCCGTGACGATGGCGACGCAGAGCACGATCGAACTGGATTGCACGCTCCACCTCCCGGGTCCGTCCTCGCTCGCGGCGGCGACGAGTGTAGCGGCCTTGCGCACGGGCCCGGGTCGGCCAGAATCCACGCGGGTCGGCGCCCGGCGGCGCCGTGACTTCCCGCGTTCGAAACCCGGAGCCGAAATGAGAACCTCGATCCCGCGCGCTCTCTGCGCGTTCGCCGTGCTGGCTTGCGCTTCGCCGGCGCTCGCGGGCGACGTCACCGCTAAGTTGAAGAACGGCAGCCTGATCATCACCGGCGGCAACAGCGGCGACGTCATCACGGTCACGGTGACGGATGCCGGCCCGGCGACCATCCAGGTCGCTCCCGGAGCGGGCACCTCGGTGAACGGACAGGGCAACCCGGCGGTGCTCACGCCGGTCACGCAGGACGTCCGCATCGACCTCGGCGCCGGCGACGATTCGCTCGAGGTGCACGGCACGTTTCCGCGCGACCTGCGCGTCGAACTCGGCGCCGGGTACGACGCGCTGACCGTCGACACGGCGACGATCAGCCGGGACTGCACCATCGACTTCGGCGAGTTGTGGGCGGTGTCGTCGCTCGGCCAAGTCGAGGTGCTCGGCGATCTCTCGGTGCGCTTCGGCGATCAAGGGCCGATGTTCACCGCGTTCGACCTGTTCGATTGTCACGTCGTCGGCAAGACCGTGATGATCAGCGGGCCGTCGGTCGCGAGCCATTCGTTCCTGCAGTGCTTCTTCGACTCGGAGGTCCGCTTTCGCCAGACGGGCGGCGCGACCCGAGTCCTGCTGAAGGACAGCACGGTGAACGGCGCGTTGTCGGTGCGCTCGATCGGCGGCGCGGCCGTCTCCGTGGTCGACGCGGCGCTGAACGGCGACATCCGCCTGAAGAACTCGGGCGGCGCGCGCTGCGTGCTCGATGTTTTCTCGAGCGAGATCGACGGCAACGTCGCCCTCCGCGCGAGCGCGGGCGAAGTGATCCTCACGCTGACGGAGTTCATCAGCACCGGCGGCGCCCGGGTCGACGTCCGCGGAAACGCATCCGCCAGCCTGTCGATGGTGATGGCGTTCTTCGAGACGAACGTCGTCGTGCGCGCGGGTTCCGGCGCGGACAGTTTCGGTCTCCTGAACTCGACGGTTCTCGGCGACGTCACCGCGGACGTCGGCGACGGCGACGATCAGGTCGCCCTGGGCGTGGTCGAATGCAATCGCGTGAGAGTGCGAACGGGGGCCGGAAACGACTCGTGCTCCGGTACCGCGGCCAGCCACTTCGCGTCGTTCCGCGCCGAGGCCAGTGACGGCTCGGATGTGATCAGCATCCAAGATGCAACCATCGACGGCGACGCCGTGCTGTCGCTCGCGGGCGGTTCGAACTGGGCCGTGGCGAAGAACGCGGCGGTCGGCGGGGATCTGAGGATCACGGCGGGCAATGAACACGACGTCATCGATCTCACGGGGACGACGGTGACCGGGACGAAGAAGGTGAAGACGGGTGGAGGGAATGACACGCTGATCGATTGAGCACGAGCACGTCCTCCGGCGCCCCCGAGCCCGCCCCCTCTCACCGCTCCGCCGCGCCCGCCGCATCCCGCCAGACTTTCGCCCCCGCCGCATCCCCCTCCCGCTCCAATCCGTCCGCGACCCCGCGCGCGAACTCGAGCGTCGTCGCGTCGGCTCCGGTGAGGTCCGGCGCTTCCGCCGCCTTCCCCGCGAACTTCAACGCGCGCGCGACCCGATTGAAACCGCGTTCGTCGAACTCGAGTCGCGCGGCGCGCGCGGCGTCGGCGACGCGGTGCAGGAGCACGAGGGCCGCCGCCTGCTCCAGGTGCGACAGCCGCGTGTACGGGCTGTCGGGCCCGTAGAACTTCATGCGCAGCTCGCCGGAACGCGCGAGCATCGGCTCCGCGCCGGCCGGATCGCCGAGGCGCAGCTTCGAGACCGCGAGCTCCGCGGAGATGTCGGCATAGGCCGGATGGTCGTCGCCGTAGAGCTTCGTCGCGATCGCGAGCGCCTTTTCCTGCAGTGGCATCGCGTCGGCGAAGCGCTCGCGCGCCACGTAGGCGGTCGCGAGCGTGCCGTACGCGCTGAGCACGTCGATGTGGTTCGTGCCGTACAGCCGCTCGAGTCCTTCGATCGCCGACCTGCCCAGCGACTCGACGCGCGCGTCGTCGCCCCCCATCGACGCGAACGCGATCATGTGGATCATCGTGCGCAGCGTGTCGGGCGCGTCGTCGCCGAGGCGCTCGCGGTGCGCGGCGAGCACGTGCTCGAGCAGGCGCTTCCCTTCCTCCGCGGTCTCCGGTGCGCGCAGCGACAACGCGAGCGACTCCTCGGCCTCGAGCGCGAGCGGCCCGGCGGGGTCGGCCTTCACCGCCGGCGAGGCGAGCAACGTGCGCAATCCCGCGACCGCCGTCTCGATGTCGCCCTTGTCGAGCTGGATCTGCGCGATCGTGGTGTCGAGTCGGAGCGTGACAGGATCGTCCGCTCCGTAGGCCGCAAGCGCCGCCGCACGCGACCGGCTGACGAGCGCGAGCGCCTCGTCGAAGCGGCCCAGCTCGCGAAGGACCGAGCCGAGCAGGCTGACGTCCTCCAGCACGCGCGACGCCGCCGAGCCTTCGCGCTTCTCGCGGAAGGCGATGTTCTCGCGCAGCCCGGTCACGCACTCGTCGAACCGGCCGGCGATGCGCTCGCACGCGAGCAGGGTGCTGCGCGCGTAGAGCGTCTGGTCGTGCTCCGGACCGAGCTGCTTCGCGCGCTCCTCGAACACGGTGCGCGTCAGCGCGAGCCCGTCTTCGACGTGGCCGTTCTGCACCATCAAGCGGCCGAGCGACGACGCCGCGATCAGCGTGCGCACGTTGGTCGGGCCGAAGACCGCGGTGACGCGTTGGTAGTTCGCGCGCGCGCGCTCCACCGTCTCGTTGCCGCCGCCGCGGTGCTCCAACACGGCGACCAGCGTGCTCTCGAGGTCTTCGCGCGTCGCCACGAACCGCGGGTCGTCCTTCGGCGTCGCGTCGATCGCCGCGCGGCTCTCGGCCTCCGCCTCCGCGTAGCGCGCCAGATAGTCGAGCGCGGACACGTGGTACACGTGGACCACCAGAGTCTGCTCGTGCGAAGGACCGAGCGCGGCGGTCGCGCGGCGCGACAACTCCGCGAGCGACGCCTCGGCTTCGCGCACGCGGCCCTGACGCAGGCGAAGGGAGGCGACGCACCGCGCCGCTTCGATCGTCTCCGCGTCGTCCTTCCCGAGGACCCGCTCGCGCAGCTCGAGCGCGCGGAGGAGGTGCGGCTCGGCCTCCTTGACCAGGTCGAGCGAGAGGAACGACGAGCCGAGCGTCACGCGCGTCGCCGCCTCGACCTCCGGCGGTCCGTCGAACCCGCGCGCGAGGTCCTGCTCGGCGGCGGCGAGCACGTCGCGCACGCGCGCGTCGCGGCCGGAGATGTCGGGGCGCACCGACGCGAGCATCGACTCGAGGAAGCCGAGCGCGGCCGCCGCGCGGCCGCGCGCCGCGACCTCCTTCGCGCGCGACACGAGCGCGACGACGAGGACCGTGACGAGCGAGACGACCGCGATCGCGGCGATCGCGAGCCCGGCGCGGTGTTTCCGCGCAAACACGCGCGCGCGGTAGAGACGGCTCTCCGGCGCCGCGAGCACCGCCGCACCGTCGAGGAAGCGACGCAGGTCGGCGGCGAACTCGGACACCGTCGGGTACCGGCGGTCCTTCTCCTTCGAAAGCGCCTTGCCGGCGATCCAGTCGAGTTCGCGCGGCAATGACGCGTCGCGCGCGGTCGGCAGGACCGGCGCGTCGCGCTCGATGCGCTTGGCCGACTCGAGCAACGACAGCCCGGTGAAGTCGAGCGGCAGCGCGCCGGTCAGCACCTCGCAGAGGATCACGCCGAGCGCGTACACGTCGGTGCGCGCGTCGACCTCGCCGCGCGCGTTCTCGATCTGCTCGGGCGCCATCGTCGCGATCGTGCCGATCACCTGACCGGTGCGCGTGATGTTCGGCGTGGCGTCGACCCACGCGCCGTCGCGGTCGATCGCGCGCGCGATGCCGAAGTCGATCACCTTCGGATGGCCGTGCTCGTCGACGAGGACGTTCGCCGACTTCAGGTCGCGGTGGATCACACCGCGCTGGTGGCCGTGCTCGACGGCGTCGCACACGCTCAGCATCAGCTCGACGCGCTCGCGGACCGCGAGGCGCCGCTCCGCGACGAACGCGGCGATCGTGCGCGCGCCCTCGACGAACTCCATCGCGAGGAACGGGCGGCCCGCGTCGTAGGTGCCGGCCTCGAACAGCATCGCGACGTTCGGGTGTCGCAGGCGCGCGAGCACGGCGGCCTCGAAACGAAAGCGCGCGATCGCTTCGTCGGACACGAACGCGTGCGCGAGCAGCTTGAGCGCGACGCTGCGGCGCGGGTCGTCCTGCTCCGCCTGCCACACGGCGCCCATCCCGCCGCCGCCGATCCAGCGAACCAGTCGGTAGCGGCCGATCGCGTTTCCTGCCTCCGGCGCGCGCGGCGGCTGCGGCGGCGGCTCGACCGCGCCGGCCTCGATCGCGCGACCGATCGGAGACGCGTCCTGCGCGGCGGCGATCAGCTCGAGCGCGTCGCGCTCAAGTTCCGGGTCGCCGCCGCAGGACTC
This sequence comes from uncultured Phycisphaeraceae bacterium, assembly GCA_964580365.1. Taxonomy (GTDB): domain Bacteria; phylum Planctomycetota; class B15-G4; order B15-G4; family JADJEK01; genus CAZBOK01. The sequence goes on along the minus strand of CAZOLL010000011.1, from coordinate 5,791 downwards.
CTTCACGAACGCGGCGCGATCGGCGAGCGGTCGATCGAGTGCACGCTCGACGATTGTGCGGACCTCATGCCAGGCGCCGGTCATGCGCGGGATCTTCTCCGTTCGCGCAGCGCGCGCCAAGTGCCCGCTCGCCGTCGCAGCGCCCGCGTATTCAGTGCCCGATCGCGGCGCGCCACTTCGCGGCGTCCGCCGCGGCGCCGGTCGCGTCGAGCGCGTCGGCGAGGCGGCCGACGAACGCACGGCTCGCGTCGTCGGCGCTCGAGAGGTCGGGCGGCGCGGCGACGCCGCCCGTGCGCTTGGAGAGCGCGTCGGCGAGCGCGCGGCCGGCGCCATCGGCGTCGCCTTCCTTCGCGGGGAGCTCGTTCGCGGCGTCGGTGATGCGGCCCATCTCGACGAGGGCGGCGCATCGCTCGATGCGCGAGCTGATCACGGGGCCGCTCTTCTCCCCGAAGAACTTCGCCTGCGCCTCCGCCGCGCGCGCGAGCAGCGGCTCCGCCTCCGCGGGCTTGCCGATCTGCCGCAGCGTCGCGCCGAGCTTCGCGGCCGCGATGCACCACAGAGGATGGCCTTCGCCGTTCACCTGCGCGGCGATGTCGAGCGCCTGGCGCTGCGCCTCCGCCGCCTCGTCGAGCTTGCCCGCCATCGAGAGGACGGTGCCGAGCGACTGGACCGTCGCGAGGGTGCCGGCGTGCTTGGGCCCGAACAGCTTCATGAACCCGGCGAGCGCCTCGCGCGCGGTCGCCTCGGCGCCGGCGAGGTCGCCGCTGAGCGCTTCGAAGCCGATCGTGTGGAGCATCGCGCCGAGCGTCAGCTCGCAGTCGGGGCCGAGGTTCTCGCGGCGCGCGGCGAGGACCTCGTGGATCAACGCCGCGCCCTCCTTCGCGTGCTCGGGATCGCGCAGCGTGAGCGCGAGCGTCTCCTTCAACTGCAACGAGCGGTTTCCGCGCGGGTCGTTCACGACGGCCGGTGACGCGAGCGCGTCGCGGAGGATCGCCTGCGCGCCCGGCACGTCGTCGGAGTCGAGCAGCAACTGCGCGTGCCACGTCGCGAGCAAGAGAGTGGTCGGGTCGTCTTTGCCGAGCGCTTCGACCGCGTCGTGATGCGCGGTCTCGAACGTTTCCCTCGCGCGCGGATACTGCCCGAGCTGGCCGAGCACGACGCCGAGAAGCGCGCGATCGAGCAGCGTTCGGAAGTAGGCCTTCCCGTCGCGCTTGGTGCGCAGCGCGATGATCTCGTCGAGGCGCTTCGCGCAGGACTCGAGGTTGCCGGCGAAGCGCTCGACGGAGATCAACGCTTCCTCGGCGTACAGCGTGCTGTCGTGATCCGGGCCGAGCTGCTTCGTGTGCTCGTCGAGTGTTTTCTGCATCAGCGCGAGCCCGCCGGCCGAGTCGCCGAAGCTGACGAGCTGGCGGCCGAGCGTGCCCGCGGCGGACAGCGTGCGCGGATGCACCGGCCCGAGGGTGGCGAGCAGCCGGTCGTACACCTTGCGCGCGAACGCGACCGCCTCAGCGCCGGACGACGAGTGCTCGAGCGCGGCGGCGACTGTCTTCTCGACGTCGTCGCGGTGCGGGTCGCGCTGCGGGAGGTTCTCCGGCAGCATGCGCTCCGCCGCGGTCGCTTCGGCGACGCCTTCCGCGATGCGCCCGATGGAACACAGTGTCGTCGCGTGGTCGGCGTGTGCCACCAGCGTGTCCGGATGGTTCGGTCCGAGGGCGCGCGAGGCGCGCGCAACGAACTCGGACGTCAGCACCTCGGCCTCGCGCGCGCGGCCCTGCCGCATCCGCAGGCGGCCGAGGTCGCGCAAGGAGTCGAGCGTCTCGGGGTCGTCCTTCCCGAGCGTCTGCTCGCGCAGCTCGAGCGCGCGCACGAGGTGCGTCTCCGCGGATTCGGTGAAGTCGAGCGCGAGCCACGAACCGCCGAGCGACGCGCGCACGGCGGCCTCCACTTCCGGCGGGCCGTCGAAGCCGCGGGCGAGGTCCTGGTCGGCGACCGCGAGCATGTCGCGCACGCGCACGTTGCGTCCCGCTTCGTCCGGCCGCACCGACTCGAGCATGTTGGTGACGAACGCGAGCGCCGACTTCGCGCGCGTCAACGCGGACTCGGCGCGCTGGCGCGCGGCCTGCTCCTTCGAGCGCGCCTTCAGTGCCACGCCGAGGCCGCCGGCGAGCGCGATCACCACCAGCGCGGCGGCGGTCAACCCGACTCGGTGGCGGCGCGCGAACACGCGTGCGCGGTAGAGACGGCTCTCCGGCGCCGCGAGCACCGCTTCGCCGTCGAGGAATCGCCGCAAGTCGCCCGCGAACTCCGACGCCGACGCGTACCGCCGCGCCTTCTCCTTCGCGAGCGCCTTGCCGGCGACCCAGTCGAGCTCCTTCGGGAGCGTCGGGTCGACGGCGCTCGGCAGGGTCGGCGGCTGGTGCTGGATGCGGCGCGCGGCCTCGAGCAGGTTCACGTCGGTGAAGTCGATCGGAAGCTGCCCCGTGAGGATCTCGCAGAGGATGACGCCGAGCGCGTACACGTCGGTGCGGACGTCGATCGCGTCCTTCTTCCCCTCGACCTGCTCGGGCGCCATCGCCTTCAGCGTGCCGACCATTTGGCCGGTGCGCGTGAGGTCGGGCGTCGCGTTCGGGTCGGCGCCGATGCCGCGCGCGATGCCGAAGTCGATGACCTTCGTGTGGCCGTGGCCGTCGACGAGGACGTTCGCGGACTTCAGGTCGCGGTGGATGACCCCGCGCTGATGGCCGTGCTGCACGGCGTCGGCGACCGAGAGCAAGAGAACGAGACGCTGGCGCACGGTGAGCGCCTTTTCGGAGGTGTAGTCGCAGATCGGCCGCGCGTTCTCGACGAACTCCATCGCGAAGTACGGCTGGCCGCTGCCGAACGTGCCGGCCTCGTAGACCTGCGCGATGTTCGGGTGGTGCAGGCGCGCCAGCACTTCGGACTCGAAGCGAAAGCGCGAGACCTCGCTCGGCAGCGCGAACGCATGCTGCATCACCTTCAGCGCGACGGCGCGCTTCGGGTCGTCCTGCTGGGCTTCCCACACCGCGCCCATGCCGCCCTGGCCGATCGCCCGCACCAGGCGGAACTTCCCGACCGTCGCACCCGGCTGCAGCGCGACCTGGCTCGCGGCGTGCGCAACCTGCGCGACGACGCCGCCTGCGATCGCCGCGCCGAGTCGGTGGTCCGCGGACTCCGCGGCGAGCAGCTCGATGACTTCGCTCTCGACCTCGCGATCGCCGGCGGAGGCTTCGTGGACGAACGCGAGCCGTTCGTCTTCGGGCCGGTCGAGCGCCCCTTCGAGGATGGCGCGGACGCGGCGCCAGCGGTCGCTCACCGGACCCCGCCGCCGTCACCGAGGCGCGCGAGCTCGCGCTGCATCCATGCGCGCGCGACCTGGAAGCGCCGTTCGATGGTGTGCACGTGGACGTCGAGCGACGAAGCGATCTCTTCGTTCGAGAGACCGGACCAGAACCGGAGCTCCACCACCTGCGCGAGCTCGCCGTCCTGCGCCTTCAGCCGCTCGAGCGTCTCGTCGACGGCGAGCAGGTCTTCCGGATGCAGCTGCAGGCCGCCGTCCTTCGAGCTGACCACGCCGGTCGCGTCCAGCGAGAGCGGCCGCGCGCCGTGCCCACGCTTCTCCGCGAGCTTTGCGCGGGCGTGATCGATCAGGACCGAGCGCATCGCCTTCGCCATCAACGAGAACAGGTGCGTCCGGCCCTCGACCTTGGACGCGTCCTCCCCGAGCACCTTGATCCACGCCTCGTGGACGAGGGCCGTCGGCTGCAGCGTGTGCGAGTCGCTCTGCGCTCCGAGTTGCCGCTCGGCGAGCCGGCGCAGCTCCGCCTGCAGGCGGGTGAACAGCGCGTTGCCGGCCTCGGTGTCGCCCTTCGCGACGCGGGCGAGCAGCCGCGTCACCTCGGCGGGAGGGGCGCTGGGCTCGTTCGGGGGCAGAGGCACCGGAACCATGGCGACGGATCTTCGCGCGCGGAACGCGTTTGTGCAACGCGGGATCCGGGCCGGCGGGACGGATCGGGCGCTCGGCGGCGGATTCCGCGGGGGGCGGCCCGGAGCCGCGCCGTGACTCCCCACAGCCGATGGAGGCCGCAATGATCCGCACCGCGCTCGTCCTGGTCGTCTGCCTGTCCCCCTTCGCGAAGTCCGCGCTCGCCGGCGACGTCGTCGCCGAGAACAAGAACGGCAAGGTCGTCGTGACCGGGTCGGACGGCGCGGACGCGCTCTCTTTCCAAATCGTCGGTACCGGCTTCCAGCTCACGCCCGGGGCGGGGACGACGGTGAACGGCGCCATCATGACGTTCGAGATCCCGGCGCCGACGAAGGACGTCCTCGTCGACCTGAAGGACGGCAACGACGTGCTCACGTGCGTCGCCAGCTCCTATCCGCGCGGGATGCGCGTGAAGCTCGGCGGCGGCGAGGACATCATCACGATCGCCGGCACGTTCGAGCGCGGCGTGCGCATCGACGGCGGGCCCGGCGCCGACACGATCGCCGCCGGCGGCGTCACGACCGGCAAGGACTTCGTCGTCGACGGCGGCGCCGAGGGCTGCGAGGTGAACCTGCAGGGCATGACCATCGAGGAAAACCTCACGGTGCGACTGCGCACGTTGTCCGTGCCCGCGGCGACGCAGACCGTGAAGCTCGCAGTGGTGCACGGCGCGTTCACCCTCTCCGGCCGCAACACCGGCGCGGTCGCGTTCATGAACAGCTCGGTGAGCGAACGCGTGCGCATCTCGCTGGCCGACGAGTCGATCCCGCTCGCGCTGCAGTTCCTGTCGCTCGGCAGCAGCCTCGGCGTGAACGTGAACGGCGACTGCGGCGCGACGCTCGCGAACTCGAGCGCGCCGGGAGACGTGTCGTTCCGCTCGAAGGGACCGAACTTCGGCCTCGTGGTGAGTCAGGCCACGCTGTCCGGCGACTTCCGCGAGCGGTCGGAGTGCGCGACCGCGACGCTCGGCTTCAGCGGTTCGTCGGTGAACGGTGACTTCGCGGTGCGCCATGACTCGACCGGACCGAGCGCGGTGGCGTGGAGCGCCGGAAGCGGGATCCACGGCGACGTCAGCATTCGCTGCGGCAAGGGTCCGGACACGCTCACGCTCTCGCAGACCGCGTTCGACGGCGACGTCGACGTCGACCTCGGCGCCGGGGACGACTTCGTAAGCGTCACCCAGTTGACGTGCGGCCGCACCCGCTTCGACGGCGGCGGCGGCACGAATCAGCTCGAGAGCTCCCTGTCGCACTGGGACCGTTTCGAGTGGCGCGGCGGCCCCGGTCGCGACGATCTCTTGTTGAGCGGCGACGAGGTGAAGGGCGACGCGAACTTCCTGCTCGCCAGCGGCATGAACCGCCTCTCGCTCGAGACCGTGAACGTCAACGCAGACTTGACCGTGCGCTGCGGCGACGATGCCGACGTGCTGACCTTCGCCGACCTGTTCGTCGGCGGCAAGAAGAGCATCAAGACCGGCGGCGGAGCGGACACGGGGCCGTGACGGAGAAGGGCCCGTTCAGCGGGACTCGGCGCGCGGGATCGCGTCGGAGCTGAGGCGGCCGTGAAGGTGCCAGCCGACCAGGAGCTGCCACGAACGGGGGGTCGCAGTCGGCGCGGGTCGCGTGACCGGCTCGAGTTCGTGCCAGCCGGTGAACCACGCGGCGGACGAATAGGGATCCACGCGGCCGGGGAACGGGATGCCGTGACGGCGCGCGTTGCTCAGGACGTATGCGAGCGTGTTCTTCACGTCGAGCGTCGAGGTCAGCACTCGCGAGTGGAAGCGTTCGG
>CAZOLL010000010.1:0-20644 GCA_964580365.1 uncultured Phycisphaeraceae bacterium | reverse complement strand
CAGACGCTCGCCGTCCTTCGCCGCCGGCCCGAGGCACGCGGCACCGCTGCCGGCGTTCTGCGCGAGTGCGACGATCGTGCCGACCGCGACGACAGCGACCAGCCGATTGCGCAGCGTCGCGTTCATCGCGCGAGGTCAGCCGAGAACTTCGTCCACAGGCGGTGCAGACCGAAGCGGATCTGCAGGACGCCGTGGTTCGGTGCGGAATCGTCCTTCGCGAGTTCGATGGCGAGCGTCGCGGCCTCCTCCGTCTGTGCGCCGTGTTCGATGACGACGTCGATGCCGCCGGTCGTGTCCTTCGCCCCGGATGCGTCGAGCTTCTTGCGACGGATCTCCGCCGGGTCGAGGAACGTCAGCGTGTAGGCGCCGCCCGCGCGCGACACGACGAGGTAGTACTGACCCGCGGGCACCTCCACGTCGCCGAACTTCATGTCGACGTTCGAGTCGAGCGTGGTCCAGGAGTCCTTGCCCAGGCGCCAGCGGAGTCCGTCGAGCTTCCCCGCTTCGATCGCGGCGTTGTACTCGGACTTCCAGTCCGCGCGGCCATAGTCGACCGAGATCTGCGGGCCGGGGCCCTTCGCGTCGAACCAGATGATGCGCGAGTAGCCGCGATCCATGCTCTGGGTCAGCGCCATCACGCCGGCGTCCTTCGCGGCCGGCGCCTTGTCCGCCGCCTTCTTCGCCGGCGCGCCGCGCGACGGGTTCATCATCGCGGCCTTGAACTCGTCCCAGCGCGGGTCGCCGTGAAGGTCCTTCAGGTCGGCGTCCTCGTCGAGGTGGAGCACGTCGACGAAGCCCGCCTCGCGAGCCTTGTCGAGCCACTCGAACGCCTCGTCCTTTCTGCCGAGCAACGCGAGCGCGCATGCGGCGTTGTAAGTCGCGTCGACGGTGTAGGTGCCCTGGATCGCCGCCGCCTTCTGGTCGGGCTCGAGCGCTTCGGCATATTTCCCCTGCGAATGGAGCGCGTAGCCGAGCGCGAACCAGCCGAGCTGGTTCTCCGGGTGCTCGGTCGTCAACGGCGTCGCGAGCTCGATCGTCTTCTTCCAGTTGCTCGCGCGCAGCGCTTCCATGACTTGCGCCGCGCGGGCGTCGGCGGAGCCGGCCTGAACCGGCTGCGCGGAGGCGGAGCGCGCGGGGCCGGTGAGCCCGGCGGCGAGGACGACGAGCGCCGCGAGTGCGGCGGCGAGGGAGCGGGACACGGGATCACCTCCGGCGATGCACGAAAAACGGCTCGGCGCGCCAGTGTAGCAACGCGCCGAGCCCAGCCCGATTCCCCCTCTTCGCTCTCCGCTTCGGGGAGTGTGAGTGTTTCGGGAGTGTCAGAGTTTCGCCGACCAAGGCGCCGTGAGGCGATGCGGGCCGAACTCGATGGTGAGTGCGCCCGTCTTGCCGTCCGGGTCGGCGGTCAGCTCGATGTGCAGGTCGCTCGAGATCGACTTCGTGTCCGCGTGCTCGAGCTTCGCGACGATGCCGCCCTTCGTCTGCGGCGCCTGGAACGCGTCGAGCTTCTTCGCGCGCACTTCCGCGGCGTCGAGCGCGATCAGCGTGTACTCGTCGCCGGACTTCGACGCGACGAGGTAGTAGTGGCCGACGGGGATCGCCGCGCCGCCGAGCGTCATCGGCACGTTGGTGTCCAGCGTCGTCCAGTACTCCTTGCCGAGACGCCACCGCTGGCCGTCCAGCTTTCCGGACTGCAGCATCGCGGCGAACTCTTCCTTCCACGGCACCGGGCCGTAGTCGATGACGATCTCGGAGACGTTGCTCGCGCCGAACCAAGCGAGGCGCGTTGTGCGGCGGTCGGTGCTGCTCACGAACGGCTGCACGACGACCGGGTTGCTGCGGACGCGCTCGGCGAGGCCCGCGAACCGATCGTCGCCGCGCAGCGACGCGAGGTCGGTGTCCGTGTCGAGCAGGTCGGCCTGGTTGAAGCCGAGCGTCACGGCCTTGTCGAGCCACTCGAACGCGTGGTCCTTGTCGTTCTTCAGCGCATACACGCACGCGCAGTTGTAGGCGCCGGCCGCTTGGTGCTGGCCCTTGATGTCGGCGCACTTCATGTGCGCAGCGAGCGCATCGTCGAGCAGTCCCTGCGAGTGCAGCGAGTAGCCGAGGTTGTGCCACGCGGCGCCATCCTTCGGGTTCAGCTCGACGACCTTGCGGAGCAGCTCCGCCGACTTCTTCCAATCCTGCGCTTGGAACGCGGCCTGCGCTTCCTTGCGCAGCGACTTCAAATCGGCGGCCGGATCGTCGCCGAACGCGGGCAACGCGGCGAACGCGAGCAACGCCAGCGGGAGCAGTCCTCGGATCGAGACTCGGTTCATCGGTCCCTCCTTCGGTGTCGGCCGCGGTTCGGCCGGATGCGCGGGGCGGCGGCGCATGGAAAGGACGCGATTAAAGGTCGCGGAAATCCGCGGGTAACCGAGAGCGTGACGAGCCGGTCCGGAGCGGGCGCCAGCCGTTTCCGTGATCAGCGACGTCTCGCGAACCGTCGCGCGAGATCGCGCATCTCGTCGACGCGCAGGAGAAAGCAGGCGGCGACGAACGCGGCGAGACCGGCCGACATCGCGAGCCCGAGAACCAGCGAACGATCGAGGACGCGTTCGCCCGGCCACCAGTATTCGAGCTGCGCGAGCGAGAACCAGGACGCGGCGCCGAGCGCGCCCGACGCGACGAGGATCTTCACGAGGCCGCGCGCGAGCACGCGGCCGTTCAGCCGGCCGACGCGACGGCGCAGGAAGAGGAGCAAGAGCGCGGCGTTCGCGCACGCGACGAGCGAGGTCGACAGCGCGAGCCCTCGGTGCCCGAGCGGCCGCGCGAGCGCGGCGTTCAAGCCCAGGTTGACGAAGATCATCGCGAGCGAGACGCGCATCGGCGTGCGCGAGTCGTCGACCGCGTAGAACGCGGGCGCGAGGATCTTGATCAGCGAGTAGGCGACGAGGCCGATCGCGTAGCACGACAGCGCGGCCGCGGTCTCGGCGGTGTCGGCGGTGTCGAAGCTGCCGCGCTCGTAGATCAGCGCGATGATCGGACGGCCGAGCACGATCAACCCGACCGCGGACGGAACCGTGAGGAACAGCGCGAGCGAAAGCGACGACGAGAGCGTGTCGCGGTACTCGGCTTCGTCCTTCCGCGCCGTCGCGCGCGCGATCGCGGGCAAGGTCGCCGTCGCGATCGCGACGCCGAACACGCCGATCGGAAACTGCATCAGTCGGAACGAGTAGTTGAGCCACGAGACCGCGCCGTCGACGAGCCACGACGCGAACCACGTGTTGACGAAGACGTTGATCTGCACCGCGGCGGTCCCGATGACCGCGGGCCCCATCAATCGGAACACCTCGACGAGCCCTGGATCGCGCCAGTCGACACCGGGTCTCCACGACCAGCCGCGCGCGCGCAGCGGCGGGACCTGCACAAGGAGCTGCAAGAGTCCGCCGACCAGCACGCCGATCGCCATGCCGAGGATCGCGCGCGCGGCTTCCTCGCCGTCGCGCACGAGCGGCGCACCGGAGCGGATCGCGCCCCACGCGTGCGACATGAAGTCGGGCGCGAGAAGGCAGCTCGCGAGCAGTCCGGCCACGATCGAGCCGACGTTGAAGAACGTCGATGCCATCGCCGGCAGCCCGAACACGCCGCGCGCGTTCAGCGCACCCATCGCGACCGACGCGAGCGCCACCAGCAGGAGGAACGGGAACATCACGCGCGTGAGCGTCACCGCGAGATCGCGCTTCTCGGCCGAGAAGCCCGGCGCGATCGCGTCGAGGAGGAACGGCGCGCACAGCGTCCCCACCACGCAGATCCCGCCCACGACGATCGCGAGCGCGTTCGCGACCTGCGAGGCGAGCCGCCACGCGCTCTGCTCGCCCTCTTTCTCGAGCTTGTGCGTGAACGTCTTCACGAACGCGGACGACAGCGCGCCCTCGGCGAACAGGTCGCGGAAGAGGTTGGGGACGCGGAAGGCGGCGACGAACGCGTCGAACACGGCGCCGGCGCCGAAGAACGCCGCGAACACCTGCTCGCGCACGAGGCCGAGCAGGCGAGACGACACGCCGGCGCGCGAGATCACCGACGCCGCGCGCGCGACGCCGCGGCTGTTCTTCGCGTGGGGTTCAGTCGAGGGCTCGGTCGTCACGGGGCTCCCGGCGGGTCATTCAAACGACTCGCCCGGCCCGCTCCTATCATGCGCCGCCGATGGTGCCGACGAACCCGCAACTCCCCGCGTTCGGAAAGGTGCGGAACCGCGTCCAGGTGGTCCACGTTGCCTGCATGGGTTCGTTGGTCGCGATCGGCGCGACGTTCTGGGCTCTGCTCGGCAAGGTGGACGCGAAGGACTTCCCGGCTTCCGGCGTACTGCTCGCGCTCGGCGCGGTGGTCAGCATGGGCGCGCTGGGCACGGCCGCGATCCTTCCGAAGTTCTCGCCCGCGAGCCGACCGGACGCAGCGCTCTCGCTGCGGATCCAGGGCGTCTACGTGACGCACGTGATGTTCGCGGCGCTGATCGAGACCGCGGGGCTGTACTGGTCGGTGCTCGTGTTGATCCTCGGGCAGCCGGCGTACCTCGTGGGGCCGATGCTCGCGCTGATCGTGCTCGGCGCCTACTTCCCGACGCAGTCCCGCATCGAGGAGCACCTCGCGATGACCGAAGACCGATTCGACGCGGAGGTCGCGCGACTCAACGCGGGAGACGCGGGCTCATGAATCGCACGAGTACCCCGGCGGCCGCGCTCGCGCTCGGCGCGCTCGCCGCGCTCTCGGGATGCCTCCCCGAGATCCTCGTGCAGTCCCGCACGCGCGTCTTGCCGGACGGCACGATCACGCGCGAGACGACGTACACGAAGACGCGCGCGAACGCCGGCAGCGACGACGAGAAGCAGTGGAACGCGCGGCCGATCGTCGAAGACCTCGGCAAGGGCGTCGGCGACGGGTTCGCGACGCTCGAGAAGAACGACGACGTCCTGAAGTTCGCGGGCGTGTTCCAGGACGCGGGGAAGATGCCGTCGGACTTCCGGCGCGACGTGCCGCTGATCGGCTCGACGTCCGCGAACCGCGCGTCGCTCGTGCGCGAGGACATCCTGATCGGGACGCGGTTCCTCTACCGCGAGCAGTACCAAGACGCGATCGCGCCGAAGGACCAGAAGGACGCGCGGAGGGAGTTGGTCCAGTGGCTGGTCGGCTTCGTGAAGGTGGCCGCGAAGCACGAGTTCTCCGAGCGCTGGGACGCCGGCGCGTTCGACCGCTGGTGCGACGCGGACCTCGCGAAGCTCGTGGACGACGTCATCGGCATCTACTGGAACGAGCGCCGCACGCTCGACGACGTCGACCCGCACACGGGACGCACGGGCCTCGACCGAGCAATGGAGAAGGTGATCGCGCGCCTCGCGAAGTTCGGCGTCGAGATCCACGCCGACTTCGATGGAAAGAGCGACGCGAACGTGGCCGCGATCCGCTCGTTCGTCACGCGGCTGCTCGCCGCGAAGCTGAAGCCGAAGTCCGGCGCCACGACTGCGCGTCCCGACGACTTTGCGTACTTGTTCCCGCAAGAGCACCCGTGGTCCGGGCTCGAGATCGCGATGGACCGCGCCTGCGAGAAGGAGTTCGGCGGCAAGGAGGAGGCGGGCAAGGCGCTCTCGCGCATGCTGCTCGGCCTCACCGGCACCTTCGGCTCGCCGCCCGCGGAGGCGCAGTTCCACTTCGACTGCACCGTCGAGATGCCGGGGGAACTCCTCCGCACGAACGGCGTGCTCGACACCGGCACCACGGTGTTCTGGGTGTTCGAAGGCGAGGACGTCTACCCGGACGGCTTCCGCATCGAGACCGAGTCGGTCTCGTTCGACCCGACGCTGCCGGGCCGGATTCGCGAGCTGGTCCCGCAGTTCGGAAAGCGTGACGCGATGCGGGTGATCGCCGCGCTCGAAGGCCTCTCCGGCTCCGATCGCACTCGCTTGCGCGAGACGTTCGAGCTGTGCCTGCGCGCCGGCACGCTCGACCCGCCGGGCATCGACGAGGAGACCGCGGCGCGCGTGAAGTCCCTGAAGAACGTGCTCGCGGGCGTGACGAAGCGCAGCTGAACGCGCTCAGCGTTCGAGCGAGCCTTCGTCCGGCACGCTGCGGAAGAACGCGAGCACGTCGCTCTCGGTGCGCGCCGCGAGAAGCGTCTCGAGCGCGCCGTCGCGGAGGAAGAGGTCCGCGGCCTCGCGATAGAACTTGAGATAGAGGCGGTCGTCCCACGGCGGCGCGACGAGCACGAGGAAGACGTGCACCGGACGGTCGTCGGGCGCGGCGAAGTCGAGGCCCGGCGTCGAGCGGAGGAACGCGACGATCGGCTCCTTCACGTTCATCGTCCGCACGTGCGGGATCGCGAGCCCGCGGCCCGTCGCGGTGGACGCCTTGCGCTCGCGGTGCACCAGGTCGTCGAACAGGCGCTTCCGGCTTCCGATGGGCGCGGTGGCGTCGAGGAGCGCGGCGATCTCGTCGAGCACGCGCTCCTTCAATTCGCGCGTCGCGCGGGGTCCGAGGGCGGCGCTCTCCTCCGTCGAGAGCGGGACGGTCCGCATCTCGAGGCGGATGCGCTCGTGCTTCAGTGCGCGGGCGATCTGCGACATGCGGGCTACATTACGCTCCGATGTGCGCGCTCATCCTCCTCCATCGCGTGGTGCCCTCGTTTCCGACGGTGCTCGCCGCGAACCGCGACGAGATGAAGGACCGTCCCGCGGGCCCGCCGCAGAGGATCGGCGAGCGGATGCCGGCGCTCGCGCCGCAGGACCTGCGCGCGGGCGGGACGTGGATCGGGACGAACGCGGGCGGGCTCACGGTCGCGATCACGAACCGCCGGCCGATCGGCGCGGATCCGCCCGACCCGTCGCTGCGCTCGCGCGGCGCGATCGTGCGCGACGCTCTCGAACTCGGCAGCGCGGCCGCCGCGAAGCTGCACGTGACGCGGGCGCTCGCGAACGAACGGACGAACCCCTTCAACCTGCTGCTCGCCGACGGGCACGACGCATTCCTCCTGCGCGGCGGCGGAGCCAGAGTCGAGTCGGTGCGCGTGTCGCCCGGCGCGCACGTCGTGACCAACCTCCACGAGCTCGACGCGATCGAATTCCCCGGCGTCGCGGAGATCGCTGCGGGCGCGGCCGACACGGGCGGCACGGGCGGACACTCGCTGGTCGAGATCGTCTCGCGCCTCGTCGAGATCCTCAAGCGGACCGAGCCGATCGCGAAGGACGGGTTCGCACCGTGCAAGGACCTCGGCGACCGCGGCACGCGCTCGTCGACGGTCATCGCGCGCGGCGATTCTGGCGCGCTCTTCCTGCACGCGGACGGACCACCGGACAAGACGCCCTATTCGGACTACTCGGCGATCGTGCGCGCGTTCAGCGCGACGCCGGCGTCGTGAACTCGGCGTCCGAGACGCCGGTGTTCCAGCGCGCGTCGGACACCCGCATCTCCTGGATCATCTTCCCGCCGGCCCAGCTGCGCAGCGTGCGCGGCACGAGCGTGCCGCGCGAGTCCGGCTGGTAGTTCTCGAAGAACGTGTCGATCGCGTCGAACTTCTCGTCGTCGACCGGGCCCACCGGCACCCACTCGCGCATCGCGATCGGCAGGAGCGTCTTCGAGTCGATCGACAGGATGAGCCGGTGGCCGTCGTTGGAGAACTTGCGCAACCGCACGGCTTCGCCGCCTTCCTTGCGCTTGATGATCTCCTCGATCTCGGGCTCGCTGCCGGCGCCGGTGCGGAAGAACCGCACTGCATAGAGGTGGCGGAACAGGTGCTCGACGCCGTCCTCTCCGGGCGGAACGCCGGTCTTCGTCACCTTGCCGTTCGTCAACTCGACGCACGTCTTGCCGTCGAACACGCGCTTCACGCGCTGGCCGCCGATCGTCTTTTCGAGGCTCCATCGGTCCGGGGACTTCCAGCGCACGGCGTAACCCGCCTCGACCGGTTTCTCGCCGCCGAAGTGTGTGACCGTCGCGGACGCGACGAAGTCGTCGCCGCGCTCGTCCTTCGCAGGGTCGACGCCGAGCTTCGTGTTGACCTTGTCGAGGATCGCTTCGGGGTTGAAGTCGCCTTCCCAGCCCTCGGGCGGGTCGGGGAAGAGGTGGCACGCGCCGCACAGCACGGCGACGACGGCGGCGAGGAGCGTTCTCGACTTCACGCGCGATCTCCGGTGAGGAACGCGGGAGCGTAGCACTTCACGCGGGCTTGATCCCGCGGCCATTGCGACGTGCTCACGCCGCGTCGAAGATGGCGGGATGCGCCCACGAACGAACGTCTTGCTCCGACTCGTCGCTTCGATCGCCCTCGCCGCCGCAGGGTGCAGCCGCGACGCTCCCGCGGAAGCCGCGGGGACCGCGGGCCCCGCCCGAGCCGGTGCTCCGCTCGACGCGAACGGAGTCGTGCTCGACGGGAAGTTCGACGACTGGAACGGCGGCGCGATCGGCGCGGTCGCGGACGGCGAGTTCGTGTGGGTCCACGCGACGCTGCCCGAGGCGATCAACCTGCAAGGCGCGGCGTTCACAACGACGCTCGCGTTCGATCTCGACGGCGACGCGTCGACCGGCCGCGCGGACGACGGTCTCGGAACGGACCTCGAGGTCACGTTCAGCCCGAAAGCGAAGGAGAAGGCGGGGCTCGTGAACGGCATCGCGCTGCACGCGCTGGGCGACGGCGGCCGCGTGCGCGAGGTGAAAGCGGCCGCGTGCGGCTTCGAGTTCGCGCCGACGTTCGCGGCGAAAGAGTACGAGTTCCGGCTCGCGCGCCGCACGACGCTCGGCGGCGACGAGGACGCGCGCTTCTCGCGCTCGACAAAGGTGCGCGGGCGCCTCGCCGTCGCGGACGCCGCGGGCGCGTCGAAGTACCGCTCGGAGTCATTCGACGTCGCGCTGCCCGCGCTCGCGGAGCCGGCGCTCGAAGGCGAGATCCCCGCGCGCGCGGCCGGCGCGGTGCGCATCGCTTCGTGGAACGTCGAGAAGGACTCGCCCGAGAAGAACCCGGCGCCGTTCGCGCGCGTGTTCCGCGCGCTCGATCCCGACGTCGTGCTGGTGCAGGAGTGGCAGGCGACGCCCGCCGAGTTGACGGCGTGGTTCACGACGAACGTACCGTCGACGTCGCCGTGGAACGTCGTCTCGATCGAAGCGCTCGGCGTTGCGGTCGTCACGAGGCTGCCGGCGAGCGCGATCACCACGGAGCGGCTGCCGCAGAAGGAAGTCGTCGCGGGCCACTCGACGCCGATGCGCTACGTCGCCGCGCTTGTCGACTCGCCGCTCGGTCCGCTCGTGGTCGCGTCGGTGCACCTGAAGTGTTGCGGCGCCCTCGGCACGTGGGAGGACGAGTGCAGGAAGATCGAAGCGCGCGCGATCAACGACGACCTGCGCCGTGCGCTCGTCGCTCACGACGGCGCGCACGTCGTGCTCGCCGGCGACTTCAACCTGGTCGGCACGCGCGACCCGCTCGACCTCGTGCGCGAGGGTCTCGACGCCGACGGCAGCGACCTCGAACCGATCGAGACGCGCGTGCTGGGCGACCGCGCGATCTCCACCTGGGCCGACGCGAAGAGCGAATTCGCGCCGGGGCGGCTCGACTGGTCGGTCGCGTCGGACTCGGCGCTCGAAGCGAAGTCGGCGTTCGTGCTCGACACCGCGCTCTTGCCGGACCGCGCGCTGGCGGCCGCAAAGCTCGAACGCGGCGACTCGGGTGCGACAGATCACCGCACGATGGTCCTCGATCTCGCGCTCGCGGCGCCGGCCGCGCTCAGCACGAGCGCCGCTCCGGAGTTGCGCTCGATCCGCGGCGAAGACCTGCTCGCGCGCGTCACGAGCGCAAGACACCCCGTTCTCGTGAACTTGTGGGCCACCTGGTGCGCTCCCTGCGTCGCGGAACTGCCCGACCTCCTGCGCGTGCGCCGCGAGTTCGCGGACCGCGGAGTCGAAGTCGTGCTGGTCTCGTGCGACGGCCCCAAGCAACGAGATGCGGCGATCCGCCTGCTCGCGAAGCTGGGCGTCGACTTCGAGAGCTGCATCAAGGAGGGCTCCGACCAGGCGTTCATCTCGGCGATCGCGGCCGAGTGGAATGGAACCCTGCCGCTCACGCTCGGCTTCGATGCCGCGGGGAAAAAGTGCATCGTGCACGAAGGCGCCGCGTCGTATGAGGAGTTCCGCGGGTTCGCCGAGCGCTTGCTCGCGCCCGCGACCGGTCCTTCCGGGAACTGAAGAAACCCACCACGAAAGTCCCGAAACGAGGAGAGCCCGCATGAAAGCGATCGTGATCGCGTTGTCCGCGCTGTTGTCCACCGGCGTCGCCCTGGCCGACGAGACGAAGGCCGCCGCTCCGGTCCAAGCGAAGAAGGTCGAAGCGAAGATGTCGAAGCGCAGCGCGCCGCTCGCGATCGGCGACGCCGCGCCGATGACCGAGGTGAAGATGGAAAACGTCGACGGCAAGCAGCTCTCGCTGAACGACATCAAGGGCGAGAAGGGCACGCTGGTCATCTTCTCGTGCAACCACTGCCCGGTCGCGAAGGCTTACGAGGGCCGCATCACGACCATCGGCAACGAGTGGAAGAAGAAGGGCTTCGGCGTCGTGGTCGTCAACTCGAACGACCCGAAGAACGCGCCGGTCGACGGGCTCGACGGCATGAAGGAGCGCGCGAAGGAGAAGGGCTTCGAGTTCCCGTACGTGGTCGACGCGACCTCCGAGGTCGCGCGCGCGTTCGGCGCCAGCAAGACGCCGGAAGTGTTCCTCTTCGACAAGGACCTGAAGCTCGCCTACTACGGCTCGATCGACAGCGACCAGAACGACGAGAAGGGCGCGGAGCCCTACCTCACGAAGGCGCTGGGCGCGATGGCCGAGGGCAAGGCGATCGAGACGCCGACGACCAAAGCGTTCGGCTGCGGCATCAAGTTCCGCCCCGAGGTGAAGAAGGAAGAGAAGACGAGCGGCTGAACGCCGCGAGTGCAAGCGCCGCCCATCCGACGAGGAAGGCGACGCCGCCGAACGGGGTGACCGCGCCGAAGCCTTTCGTGCCGGTCACCCCGATCGCGTAAAGGCTCGAGCAGAACAGCAGGATCCCGACGACGAACGCGCTTCCGGCCACGGCGACGAGCCGCGGCTGGAGGCGCGTCGCGCTGAATGCGCATGCAAAGAGCGCGAGCGCGTGGAACATCTGGTACCGCGCGCCGGTCTCGAACGCGGCAAGCTCGTCCGGAGTCGCGCGCGACTTCAGGGCGTGCGCGCCGAACGCCCCGAGGAGCACGGCAAGGAAACCGAACCCAGCGCCGAGGCGGATGAACACGCGTTCCATGCCGCGTACAGTAGCGTGCGCCATGACCGACCTCGTGACGCTCCTCGACCCCATCACCCGCTTCGTCGCCACGCTCGACGCTTCCGATCCGAAGGGCTGCGAGTCGCGCCTCGAAGCCCGCTTCCCCGCGAACGCCGCCGCGATCGTCGCGCTGCGCGACGCCGCGTTCGCGGCGCTCGCCGCGGGCACGCTCTGCACGAAGGGCGAGCCGGGAATGAAGTTCTCGCGCGTGCAGAAGCCGCAGGAGTCGCCCACCGGCGCGTCGATCGACGCCGTCTGGATGGAGAACGCGGCCGGCCCGGCGCACACGCATCCCAACGGCGAGTTCTGCCTGTGCCTGCCGGACCCGAAGGCTCCCGGCGCGCCGACGTTCGAGAGCCGCGCCGCGACGTGGATCGTGATGCCGAAGGGCTCGCGCCACGTCCCGACCGTCGCAAACGGGCGGATGCTGATCCTCTACTGGCTGCCGGCGGGCGCGGTCACCTGGAGTTGAGCGCGGGTCGGCCGACCCGGAACACGCGCACCGCGAACGTCTTCTTGTCGATCCCCGTGACGACGCGCTCGATCGAACAATCGAGGCCGCGCGCTTCGCACTCGGCGGGGAAGGTCCTCGCCGCGGGACGCATCGTGTCGGCGACGAACGCGACGCCGCCGTCCGCGACGAGGTTCACGAGCGCTCCCGCGATCGCGGGCGGCATCCACGGCTCGTAGATCATGTCGCCGGCGAGCACGACGTCGTAGCGCTCGCGCCAACCGTCGGAAGCGACCGCGCGCACGTCGAGCGCGACGACCTCGCCTTCGATGCCGTTCCTCTCGAGGTTTCGGCGCGTGAGCGCGCGCGACTGCGGCATGAAGTCGGCGAACGTCACCTTCGCGCCGAGGCGCGCAGCGACGAGGCCGACGACGCCGGTGCCGCAGCCGAGGTCGATCACCGCGCGGCCCACGAGCGCGACGCTTCGCGCGAGCGTCTCAGCGAGCGCCTTGCCCGCGGGCCAGATCTTCCCGAAGTATGGGCTCGCGTCCGCGCCGTGCAGCACGTCGTCCTCGAGCGACTTCAACTTCGCGTCCTCCTCGACGAGCCAGAGGTCGAGCGGACAGCCGGCGATCAGAAAGCGCCGCGTGGCGAGCGTGAACGGCGCGAGCGCGCGTTCGTCGGCGTCGATTGTCTCCGCGTTCATCGCGCGCCGCCCGAGAGCACGCGGAGGATCGCGGCGGCGGCGGCGCGCGGATCGTCCGCGTGCGTGATGGCGCGCGACACGGCGGCGCGGCGGACGCCGCGGCGCACGAGCTCGTTGACGTTCGACGCGTCGATGCCGCCGATCGGGAACACCGGCAGCGCGCCGATCTCGGCCGGAAGTCCTTCGAGCGCGGCAGGACCGATCACGACCGGCGCGGTCTTCGTCGCGGTGGCGAACATCGCGCCGATACCGATGAGGTCGGCGCCCGCTTCTTTCACCGCGATCGCCTGGGCAAGCGAGTGCGTCGACACGCCGACGAGAAGTCGGTCGCCGGCGCGCGCGCGCACACGCTCGATCGGGGCGTCGTCCTGCCCGACGTGGACGCCGTCCGCTCCCGCGGCGAGCGCGGCATCGACGTCGTCGTTCACGACGACGAGTGCGGCGTCGCCGACCTCCGCGCGAAGCTTCGCCGCGAACGCCGCGACCTCCGCGGTCGGCCGGTTCTTCCACCGCACCTGGACGATCGAAGCGCCGCCGCCAACCGCCGCGCGCGCGACCGCGAGCGGATCGCGACCCGCGTCGGAATCGTCGCCGAGGATCAAGTACAGGCGGGCCGCGGCGAGCCGCGCGCGGCGATCGTTCGCGTGACGAATTGTCGTCCTCCTCGACCCTCTCGTTCGAAATGTCGCCGAGCTCGGCGCGCGGCGTCGATCCACGATCGATGTAAGTCGTTGCCAACTCGACGTCGACGCGACGATGATCGGCGCCGGGATTCGGCATCCGTTTTGTGAAGCGCGCCGCGCCCGCGCCGGACTGTTTCCGGCGCGCTGCATTCCACGAGCCGATGAAGCAGATCCGCAAGCACTCGCTCCCGATCCTCCTCGCGGAGGACGACCGCATGGTCCGAGAGGCCCTGCGTGAGCTGTTGCTCTCGGAGGGCTTCCGGATCTTCGAAGCGGCGAGCGGCCTCGCGGCGCTCGAGCTGATCCAGCACGAGAAGCTCGCCTTTTCGATCATGGACGTGGACATGCCGGGGATGACGGGGATCGAAGTGCTGCGCATCGTCCGACGCGAGGTCGGACCGCTGCCGTGCATCTTCATCACCGGCGACCCGTCGCGGCAGCGGCAGACCGAGGCGCTCGAGGTCGGCGCGTTCTCGATGCTGTCGAAGCCGATCGCACCGGACCTGCTGCGCTTCTCGGTGCAGCGACTGATCGACCATTACTTCCGGTCCTCTCGTTAACGCGAAAGTCGCGGCGGACCGGTTTCGTTTTTCGAAGGCAACCGCGGGCCGGCGTCTCCGCACGCCGGCATCGGACAACACAGAAGAGAGTGGAGAATCGTCGATGGCGACCAAGACCAGCAAGACCAGCACGAAGGTGAAGCCGCTCGGGGACCACATCCTCGTCCGGCCGAGCGAGGCCGAGGAGAAGACGCGCGGCGGCATCATCCTGCCGGACACCGCGCGCGAGAAGCCAGCCGAGGGAACGGTCATCGCGATCGGCGAGGGCAAGCTCCTCGACACCGGCAAGCGCGCGACCTTCCAGGTCAAGGTCAACGACCGCGTGATCTACAGCAAGTACGCCGGCCACGACATCAGCATCGACGGCGAGGACCTCAAGGTCATTCAGGAGTCCGACGTCTACGCGGTGATCGAGAGCTGAGTCGCCGCGCGACTCCTCCGCAAACCCGCACCCACACACGAAACGGAGCACACGAGACATGGCAGCCAAGAAGATCGCTTATGACCAGGAGGCGCGTGAGCTGATCCGGAGCGGCATCCGGAAGCTCGCCCGCGCGGTGAAGGTGACGCTCGGCCCGCGTGGCCGGAACGTGATCATCCAGAAGTCCTTCGGCTCCCCCACCGTGACCAAGGACGGCGTCACGGTCGCGAAGGAGATCGAGCTCGAGGACAGCTACGAGAACATGGGCGCTCAGATCGTGAAGGAGGTCGCGTCCAAGACCTCCGACGTCGCCGGCGACGGCACCACGACTGCGACCGTGATCGCGGAAGCCATCTTCGAAGAGGGACTGCGCAACGTGACCGCGGGCGCGAACCCCGTCGACCTGAAGCGCGGCGTCGAGAAGGCGGTCGGCGCGATCGTCGACAACCTCAAGAAGATGAGCACGCCGGTCAAGGGCCGCACCGAGATCGCGCAGGTCGCGACCATCGCCAGCAACGGCGACCACGAGATCGGCGAGAAGATCGCCGAGGCGATGGAGAAGGTCGGCAAGGACGGCGTGATCACGGTCGAGGAAGGCAAGTCGCTCACCACCGAGATCGAGTGGGTCGAGGGCATGCAGTTCGACAAGGGCTACCTCTCCCCGCACTTCGTCACCGACGTGGCGAACATGGAGGCGGTGCTCGAGGACCCCTTCATCCTCATCCACGAGAAGAAGCTCTCGAACATCAAGGACCTGATCCCGGTGCTCGAGAAGGTGGCGCAGTCGGGCAAGCCGCTGCTCCTCATCGCGGAAGACATCGAGGGTGAAGCGCTCGCGACGCTGGTCGTGAACAAGCTGCGCGGCATCTTCTCGTGCTGCGCCGTCAAGGCGCCGGGCTTCGGCGATCGCCGCAAGGCGATGCTCGAGGACATCGCGGTCCTCACCGCCGGCAAGCCGATCTTCGAGGACCTCGGCATCAAGCTGGAGAACATCGGCATCGCCGACCTCGGTCGCGCGAAGAAGGTGATCATCGGCAAGGACGAGACCACGATCATCGAGGGCGCCGGCAAGAAGGACTCGATCCAGGGCCGCATCGCGGCGCTCAAGGCCGAGATCGACCGCACCTCGTCGGACTACGACAAGGAGAAGCTGCAGGAGCGGCTCGCGAAGCTCGCGGGCGGCGTCGCGCAGATCAACGTCGGCGCGGCGACCGAGGCCGAGATGAAGGAGAAGAAGGCGCGCGTCGAGGACGCGCTCCACGCGACGCGCGCGGCGGTCGAGGAAGGCATCCTTCCCGGCGGCGGCGTGGCGCTCATCCGCTCGCAGAAGGTCCTCGACTCGGTGAAGACGAACGGCGACGAGCAGGTCGGCGTCGACATCATCCGCCGCGCGATCGAGCTGCCGCTGAAGACGATCGCGCAGAACGCGGGCGTCGACGGCTCGATCGTCGTCGAGCGCGTGAAGTCGGCGAAGGAGGCGAACAGCGGTTTCGACGCCGCGACGCTCGAGTACGGCGACCTGGTGAAGAAGGGCATCATCGACCCGACCAAGGTCACGCGCTCGGCGCTGCAGAACGCGGCGTCGATCGCGACGCTCCTGCTCACCACCGACGCGCTCGTGTCCGAGATCCCGGAAGAGAAGGAGAAGGCGGGAGCCCCGCCGATGCCGCAGTACTGAGCAAACGCTCGGACCGAAAACGCCGCGGCCCCCGTCGATCGCGAGATCAGCGGGGGCCGCGTGCGTTGATTCCGATCCGATTCAGGCGCCGGCGAGGGATCCGCCGACCGGGATCTTCCCCTTCAGCGAACCCTTCAGGCCCGAGGTCTGAAAGGTCAGCTTGATCTGGAACGTACCGGCAAAGTAGGTCCCGAACGACGACTGCGCGCGGCCGTTCTTGAACCGGCACGTCTTCACGGTCGTGTCCGACTTGCCGCTCACAGCCGCCTGATAGGCGTCCTTGAAATCGGCGACGCCGAAGTCGCCGTGGTTCTTCCACGTCGAGTTCAACACGCCGCCCGGGCCGACCAGGACTCCATCGAAGGTGCACGGGCCGACGCCGCTCGGGTCCGTCACTCCGAACTCGAGCGTGCCCTCGACGAAAGCCAACGGATGCAGCTTGTGCGCCGGCTGCCCCGGCTCCTTGATGGTGTAGCCGACCTGTGCGACGCCGCTGACGTCGAACGTGTTGCCGACGAGGTCGTCGCCGTTCGGCTCTGAAATGCCCGACAGCGCCACGCCGCCGAGGTACATGCCGAGCGCCGTGACGGACGCCAAGGCGGTCTTTCGAATCCACGGGTTCAAAGCGTTCAAGGCGGATCTCCTCGCAATATGGGTCGATGCGTCGATGGACTCGACGCGGATCGGCAATCGCAGCGCCCGGACTTGAGATCGGAGCGACGGCTCCTCGCTGCCGTCACTCGTCGCGGTGCGCGATTTCCGTGCGCAGGAGCGTCAGGTGCTCGCGGTCCTTCTGACCGATCGCGCCTTGCAGCGCGACGTCGATCGCGGACAGCGCGTCCGCGTCGCGGTCGAGATCGCGCGCGACGTCGACGAACGAGTACACCCAGAGGTAGTCGTGAACGACGCTCGGGCAGGACGTGCGCGCCTCGTCGAGATGCGCGAGCGCACGATCATGATCGCTGTAAGCATGCAGCGTCCGCGCGTAGTAGATGCGCATCCGCGCGCCCCACACCGGGTCCGTGCCGCCGCGTAGCACGGCGTCGCGATAGCTCGCCTCGGCTTCCTCCGACCACCGCTCCTCCGAGACGATGCGCAGGATCGCGTCGTTGAACGCGACCAGAAAGTAAGTCGGCTCGAGCGCGCGCGCCTTCGCGAGATCGTCCTTCGCCTGGCCGAGCTTCTCGGCCCGCAGACGCGACCAATCGCCGACGTTCCGCTCCCACGAGATCGCAAGCATCAGCCGCGACGCGGCGAGGTTCGTCCACGCGACGAGGTTGTCCGGGCGTCCGCGCGTCGCGCGCTCGAAGTTCGATTCGGCCGACTCGAAGTTGGCGCGCTGGGCGTCGATGTTGCCGAGGTACATGTCGGTCTCGAAGCGCTGCCGGCGCTGGCCGTACTTGCGGAACGCATCCTCCGCACCGTCGATGTCGCCGAGCCGGTACTTGATGCCTCCGAGCGCGAAGCGCGCCTCGACGAGATCGGGATCGAGCGAGAGCGCGTGCTCGGTGTCGGCGCGCGCATGCTCGAGTTCGCGCCGCGCCTGGTGGACGATCCCGCGGTAGTACAGGTCGCGCGCGTCGGTGGTTTCCGCGTCGCTCGGCGCATCCGGCATGCGCTTGTCGTAGAGCGCTTCGACCAGCGCGAGCCCGGTCGCAGCCGCCCCGGGCCGCGCGCCGCGCTCGCCCAGGACGCGGAAGTCCTTCGCCGCGTCGTCCCAGCGCTTGTCACGCATCGCGAGCTCGGCGCGCTCGAAGCGCCAGTCGTCGAGGTCCGGCCGCCGCTCGAGCAGGCGATCGAGCGCCGCTCTCGCTCGCAACACGTCGTCGGCGTCGAGCGCCTTCTCGAACGCCGCGGTCCGCTCGCGCACGAAGGACGCGCGATGGTCCCACCACCACTTGCCGCCGATCGCGAGCGCGACGATCGCAACGCCGCACAGCGCGAGCGCCGCCACGCGCCGCCGCCTCACGCGCCGGTAGATCCGCGTGACCGTGCCGGTGCCCGACGCCTAGATCGGTTCGCCCGCGAGGACGCGCGTGAGATCCGCGGCGAGCGCGCCGGCGTGGGGATAGCGGAGCGCCGGGTCCTTCTCGATGCACTTGAGGACGATCGTTTCCAAGTCGCGCGCGACGTCCTTCTCGTGCTTGCGCGGCGCGATCGGATCGTCGTCGAGGATCGACTTCATGAGCCGCTCGGGGTTGAGCGACTCGAAGGGACGATGACCCGTGACGCACTCGTAGAGCATCGCGCCGAGCGCGTAGACGTCGGCCGCGGGGGTGAGCGGCTCGCCCTTGAAGCGCTCCGGGCTCATGTAGAACGGCGTGCCGAGCATCATCCCGGACGTCGTGAGCGCCGCGGCGGACAGGTCGCGCGCGAGACCGAAGTCGCCGAGCAGCGCGCGGCCGTCCTTCGCGAGCAGCACGTTCGACGGCTTCACGTCGCGGTGAACGATGCCTTGTTCGTGGGCGGCGCCGAGGCCGAGCGCGACGTCCCGCACGACCGTGACCGCCGCGCGAGCGAACTCGGAACGAAACCCGTCGGGCAGATCCGTCGCGCGACCGTCGTGACGGGCGCGCAGCACGCGCTCGAGGTCCGTGCCCTCGACGAACTCCATCGCCAGGAAATGCTCGTCGCGCTCCTGCCCGATCGTGAACACCTGCACGATGTGCGGCGAGTTCAAACGTCCGAGCAGCGCCGCTTCACGCTGGAAGCGCAGGACGCGCTCCGAGTCGTGCATCGCTTCGCGGGCGAGCACCTTCAGCGCGACGTCACGGTTGAGCGAAAGCTGGCGCGCGCGGTAGACGATTCCCATCCCGCCGCGACCGACTTCGTGCGAGAGCTTGAAGTCGCCGAGGATTCGCGGACGCTCGCGCTGGCTTCGCTCTTCCATCCGGAGAAGTCCCGACGCTGTGAAGTCCTGACCGCATCCTCACGGGGGTCCGCGTTTCGAGCGGTATACTTCGCCCCCGCGTCGTTCAGGATACCGCCCTCAGTTGCGCCAGAGCCCCGGCGCCGGCACTCGGGCGGGATGACCCACCGAACCCGACTCGGCTGGAGTGCTTCGGCAATGTGTTCGTCACTTCGCAGGATCGCTTTCGTCGCGGCGTGGGGAAGCGCTGCTCTGCTGTTTTCCCCGTTCGCGTCGATCGCATCGGCGCAGTTCGCGCCGCCGGCGCCGGTCAATCTCGGCGTCGGCCTGGGCGGAGCGAACATCACCGGAATCGTGAGCGGCGACCTCAACCATGACCGCCGCTCCGACCTCGTCGCGGTCGACGACGTGCCGAACGGCCTGATCGGCTTCGGGATCAAGAACGCCGGCCCCGGCTACACCGTCGGCACCGTCGGCCCGAGCGGCTCGACGACCGGCGCGACGCTTCCGACGCTCGGCGACTTCGACCTCGACCAACTGCTCGACCTCGTCTACGCGGGCACGTCCGCCGGACAACCGGCGATCTTCGTCGCGCGAGGATCGACGACCGTCCTGCCGTGGACGTTCGTGCTCGGAGCGGCCGGCCCGTTCCTCGTCGCGCCCGCCGGCAACACGATCGACGGCGTCTCGATCTCCGATTACACGGGCGACGGCAACCAGGACATCGTCGTGTCCGTCATCGGCCCGAACCGGCGCGTGACGATCATCCCCGGCGTCGGCGGCTTGACGTTCGGCCCGCTCATCACGGTGACCACGTCGATCGGTCCCGAAGACGTCGACATCTGCGTCGACTTCAACCAGGACGGCAAGAAGGACTTCGCGATCTGCGGCGTCGATCCGTCGTCCGGCCTGGGCCACGTCCAGGCCTACGGTGGCGCGGGCGCCGCCTCGCCGAACCTCCTTGCCGACGTGCAGCTCGCGAGCGGCACCGTGCCGATCGACCTCAACTGGTTCGATTGCGACCAGGACAAGCGGTACGACCTCGCCATCGCGACCACCGGCACGCAGCGCGGTATCGTCGTGATGAAGAACGTGGGCCCGCCGAACTTCTTCGTGCCCGGCGCATCGACGTTCTTCCCGAGTACCGACACCCCGAACTCGGTGCAGCGGCTCGATTTCGACTTCGACGGCCTCGAAGACCTCAGCGTCTACTCGACCGGGACGACCGGCAGCTCGCTCAAGCCCACGACCTTCCAGTTTTTCAAGGTCGTGAACTGCAACCTCATCAACGCCGGCGCGATCAACGCGGGCACTTTCGACACGGCGACGATGCAGCTCGACGTCGGACGCCTCCACGGCGTCGACGACACCGAGTTCGACGGCCGCCTCGACCTGATCTCCGCGTTCAACGACGCGGCCAGCAACGACGTGGGTCTCGTGTTCCAGAACATCGCGTCGCCGAGCCTCACGGTCTCGCCGACGCGTCCGCTGCTCGGCGACTCGATCCCGTTCGCCTTCCAGCTCAACGTTCCCGCCGCCGGCGGACGCAGCTTCGTGATCTTCTTTTCGATCAACGGCACGCTGCCCGGCACGCCGCTGACGCCGAGCACCACGCTGCCGCTCAACCTGCCCGTGATGGGAATGATGCTCAGCGGCACGCTCGGCCCGACCGGGCAAGCGACGCTCACGACTCCGCCTGCACCGATGCCCGCCGCGCCGGTCGCGTTCAGCCTGCAGCTCGCATGCGCCGCGATCGTGCAGGGCTCCGCGCCTGGAACCATCGCGGGGACGACGAACGCGGCGATCATCACTCTGCCCTGACGGACCGCTCGCCACGGTCGCTACGCTGCGATCGTGAATCCTCGAATTCCCCCGCTTCGCGCCGCGTGCGGCGCCCTCGCGCTCGTCGTCGCGTCGTGCGCGAGCCCCGACGCTCCGCGCGACGTCGACCCGTTCACCACCGGGCC
>CAZOLL010000009.1:0-21554 GCA_964580365.1 uncultured Phycisphaeraceae bacterium | reverse complement strand
GAGCTCCGCGTCGGGCTCGCCGGTGCCCGCGCGCGCGGGTCCGGCGTTGTCCGCCGCGGCGAACCCGCGGTTCGCGGGCAGGAGCACGACGTCCGCGTCGCGACGCGCGGCGATCCGCTCGCGTGTTCCGTCGCGGGACGCGTTGTCGACGACGACCGAGGTCACCGACAGAGCGCGCAGCGCGTCGAGGCATGCGTCGATCGCGTGCGCGCTGTCGTGCGTGACGGTGATCGAGACGACGCGGGCCACGGCGTGGATCCTAGATGACCGAATCGCCGCCGCCGCGAGCGCGCGCGATGACCTCATCTGGGGCACCCCAATCGAGGCGCGCGAACTCTTTTCAGGTATTCGCGCGAGCGGGGCGAATGCCTCGTTACCGCTCGACGCGGCGCGACTCACTTGCGCGAGGGTCCGCTTGCACGAGCGCGCGTCGAGCGCGCTCCGATCGGAAGGAGACGACGTCGTGTCCCGATCATTCGACTTCGCGCGCGTGAGCGTGTCGCTCGCGATGCTCCTGCTCGCTGTGCCGCGTGCGCTCGCAGGTGACGACGCACCCAGCTCGTCGATCGATCGACTGCATCATCCGCCGGGAACCGTGACCGGCCGCGCCGGGATCGCCCACGTCGAGCGACGCGGAAAGGGGCCGGTCCCGCTGGTGCTGTTGCCCGGCGCGCCCTTCGGCTGGAAGGCGTGGGAGGGCTTCATGAAGCGCAACGAAGCGAAGTACACGATGTGGGCCGTGACGCCCGCCGGCTACGACCAGACGCCGCCTCCCGCGATCGGCGAGCACGACGCGGACGACTTCACGCGGCGTCCGTGGACCGACGCGCTCGTCGCCGACCTCGCCGCGCTGATCGAGAAGGAGATCGCCGCGCCGGGAAAGCTCGGCCCCGCGGTCGTCGTCGGCCACCACTTGATGAGCGACTACTACGCGGTGCGCCTCGCTCATGAACACCCCTCGCTCGTGCGCGCCGTCGTCTCGGTTGCGGGCCTCGGCGCGTTCCCTGTGCCGCCGAATGCGGGGCCGCCGGGCCCGGAGACGCGCGCGCGCTGGGTCGCCGAGAGCCGCGTGCCGTTCTTTCGCACGGTCCGCCAGGACACGTGGAACGCGAACACGTTTCCGGCGAGCGCGTTGTCGACCGACGCGGACCGCGGCGACGCGCTATTCGAGGAGGAGGTCGAGGTCCCGATCGAGACGCAGCTGCACTACTACCTCGAGTATGCGACTGACGACGTCGAGCCGCACGTGAGCGCGATGAGCGCGCCGCTCCTCGCGCTGCAGTTGAAACCGAAGATGAGCTTCGAGGGACTGTCCCAGTCGATGAAAGACCAGCTCGTGAAGAAGTTCGGCAGCCTCGACGCGGCGAAGAAAGCGGTGCGCTTCGGCGGGCCGTGGGAGACGCTCCTGGACCGGTTGCCGCACGAGCGCGTGCGCCTCGAGAACGTCGCGGACAGCGGGAGTTTCATGATGGACGACGCGCCGGCGGCGCTCGACGACGCGCTCGCGAAGTTCCTCGCCGAGTTCCCGGCGGCGCCGGAGAAGTCGAAGGACGGCTGATGAGCGCGTGCAACCGCGACCTGCGGAAGGAGATTGCTGAGACCCTCGGTCGCAAGAACCCCGACCTCGAACGGCGCTGTCCGTCCGAGCGCCGCTCAACCGGGCGCGGCGCTCGCCTCCCCCGCCGGCCGCTTGCGCTCTCGGAGCAGCTCGAACGGGAACCAGTAGATCGCGAGCACGACGACCGTGACGCCGCTGCTCGAAAGGCCGAGGACCTGCAGGAACCCGTACCCGATGATGAAGAAGTGCATTCGCACGACCGACCGGTACGGCGACGTCACGTCGAACCGCGTGAGCGCGCGCTTCAACTCGTCGATCGATCCGATCAGCGTCGTCAGCGCGAGCGGCCAACCGATCGCGACGATGTCGCCGAAGTGCGCGGCGAGCGCGAAGAACCCCAGGTCGGTCGCTCCACTTTCGTCGAGCGGGAAGAACGACTCGAGGAAACAGCCGTGGACGAAGTGGAACATCCCGAAGTGGAAGGTGAAGAACGCGAGGATGCCGGCGCCGAGCAGCATGCGCGCGACCGCGGGCAGATCCGTCGGGTCGACCGCGGGAGGCGCCGTCGTCCCGCGCCCCGGCGGCCGCAGCAGCTCGCCCGGACGCCGCGCCGCCGCGGCCACCACGCCGATCACGATCGTCGTGAATCCGACGACGAGGCTCGAAAGCCAGAGTCCCCATACCAGCTCCTTCGGCGACCACGCGAACGCGATCGCCGAAGCCGCGGAGACGACGAACAGCAGCGCATCGATGACGACCTTCCGCATGCGATGAGTCTTCGTCCGGCCGACTGCCGTTCCTGAACGCCGTCTATGCTGCGCCCATGCCCGGCGCCCCGCACGTCAAGTCGTTCCTCATCGCCGACTCCGTCTTCCAGCAGACGACCGGCAAGTGGTGCATCATCGGAGTGTTCGGCCGCATCGAGGCCGAGACCTTCCC
Organism: uncultured Phycisphaeraceae bacterium; assembly: GCA_964580365.1. Classification (GTDB taxonomy): domain Bacteria; phylum Planctomycetota; class B15-G4; order B15-G4; family JADJEK01; genus CAZBOK01. Next base: position 19,057 of record CAZOLL010000009.1, on the reverse strand, counting down.
GTGCCTGCATCCGAACCTCGGCCTCTACGTGAAGCTCGCCGACGCCCACGGCGCGTTCGACGTCAACGTGGAGTTCCAGGACTCGACCGGCAAGGTGCTCGCGCGCCTCTCCGGCCTGCGCGTCGACTCGAGAGACCCGCTCGCCGAGCCCGAATTCGGCGTCCAGATCCAGCAGCTCCCGCTCCCCGCGGCCGGCACCTACTTCTTCAAGCTCTACTTCAACGACGAGCTGTGCCCGGACGATCTGCGCTTGACCGCACAGGCGCAGAAGCCTCCGTCGCCCTGACGCTCACGCCAAGAGCTTGGTCACGACGTTCCCCGCCACATCGGTCAGCCGGAAGTCTCTGCCCTGATGTCGATACACCAACCGCGTGTGATCGAGCCCCAGCAGATGCAGGACGGTTGCCTGGAAATCGTGCACGTGCACCGGATCCTCGGTGATCTTGATGCCGAACTCGTCGGTCGCGCCGACGATCGCACCCGCCTTCACGCCGCCGCCGGCGAACCACATCGTCCACGCGGTGCTCTGGTGGTCGCGGCCCCAGTCCTTCGGGTCGAAGTTCTCTTGCTGCAGCATCGGCGTGCGGCCGAACTCGCCGCCCCAGATCACGAGCGTGTCGTCGAGCAGCCCGCGTCGCTTCAGGTCGACGACGAGCGCGGCCGACGCTTGGTCGGTCTCGCGGCAGCGCTGCGGCAACCCGTCGACGATGTTCTGGTCGCCGCCGCCGTGGTGGTCCCATCCGCCGTGGACGAGCTGCACGAACCGCACGCCGCGCTCGACGAGCCTTCGTGCGAGCAGGCAGTTGTTCGCGTAGCTGCTCTTGCCCGGCTCCGCGCCGTACAGCGCGCGCGTCTCGTCGGACTCGCTCGCGATGTCCATCAGCTCCGGCACGCTCGTCTGCATCTTGAACGCGAGCTCGTACTGCCGGATGCGCGTCTCGATCTCGGGGTCGCCGCTCGCCGCGAGCGCGTGCTCGTTCAGGTCCTTCAGCGCGTCGAGCTGCGAGCGACGCAGTGCGCGGTCGATCCCGGGCGGGTCGTCGAGGTAGAGCACCGGCGCGCCCTGCGAACGGAACTGCACGCCCTGGTACACCGTGGGCAGGAAGCCCGACGAGAAGCACGAGTTGCCGCAGCGCGAGGCCTTGCCGCTCGCGAGCACGACGAAGCCCGGCAGGTCCGCGCACTCGCTGCCGATCCCGTAGGTCACCCACGAGCCCGCGCACGGGCGGCCTTGGCGCGGCGAGCCAGTTTCGAGCAACAGCTCGGCCGGCACGTGGTTGAACTCCTCGGTGTGCATCGAGCGGATGAACGCGAGCTCGTCGATGATCTCCGCGGTCTTCGGCAACAGCTCGGAGACCGTGAGCCCCGATGCGCCGCGCGGCTCGAAGCGGTAGCGGCTCGCGACCATGCGCGGGTTGCCCTTCAGGAACGCGAAGCGCTGCGTGGACATGACCCAGTCCGGCGCGGGCTGCAGGTCGAGCGGCTTGAGCGCGGGCTTCTCGTCGAACAAGTCGATCTGCGACGGCGCGCCGCTCTGGTGCAGCCAGATGACCCGCTTCGCCTTGCCCGCGAAGTGCGGTGCGCGCGGCGCGAGCGGTCCGACAGGGCCGGCGGCGGCGCCCGGCGCACCGCGCGCGCGGGCCGTGACGGGCGCTCCAAGCGTCGCGAGCGCGATCGTCCCGAGGAACGAACGGCCGAGGAACGCGCGGCGCGTCAGCATCGATCGCGGATCGTCCGGTCGCATCGCCGTGAGCGTCATCCCTTCGTCAACGTCTCGTCGAGGTTGAGGAGCACGTTCGCGACGACGGCGAACGCGGCGGCCTCGTCGCCGCGCGCGGTGCGGGCGGAGACGAGGAGCTCGAGCAGACGACCGCGCTCCTTCGCGTCCGGCGCACGCGCGACGCACAGTCGGAACCCGCGCTCGATCTTCGCGGCGTCGTCCCCCGGCGTCTCGGCCATCCGCTTGCCGAGCGCGTCCGCGGCTTCGACGAACGCCGGGTCGTTCAACGTCGCGAGCGCCTGCAGCGGGGTGTCGGTGCGACTGCGCGCGACGGTGCACACGTCGCGCGTCGGCGCGTCGAAGATCATCTGCACCGGGTAGGGCGCCGTGCGTCGCCAGAACGTGTAGAGGCCGCGGCGGTGCCGGTCGTCGCCGGTGCTCTCCTGCCAGCGGTCCTGCGTGTCGTGGATCGTGAAGCTGTTCTCCCAGATTCCGCCCGGCTGCGGCGGAAACACGCTCGGGCCGCCGATCGCCGGCGCGAGCAGCCCGGACGCCGCGAGCGCGACGTCTCGCACCGTCTCCGCGCCGACGCGGAAGCGCGGGCCGCGCGCGAGCAGGCGATTGTCCGGATCCTTCTCGAGCAGGGCCGGGGTCGCGCGCGACGACTGGCGGTAGGTGGCGGAGCAGAGCACCTGCTTCTCGATCGCCCGCAGGTCGAAGCCGACGCGCAGGAACTCGGTCGCGAGCCAGTCGAGCAGCTCGGGGTGCGACGGCGGCTCGCCGCGCGTGCCGAAATCGTCCGGCGTCGCGACGATGCCGCGGCCGAAGAACGCCGCCCACGCACGGTTGACGACGACGCGCGCGGTGAGGGGGTTGTCGGGTGAAGTGATCCAACGCGCGAGGCCGAGACGGTTCTTCGGCAAGTCTTCGGGGAACGGCGGGAGCACCGACGGGACGCCGGGCAGGACGACGTCGCCCGGCGTGAGGAAGTTGCCCCGCAACAGCACGTGCGTGACGCGCTTCTCGGCGCGCTCGCGCATCACCATCGCTCGCGGGAAGGTCATGCCGAGCGCGTGGATGATCGTCGCGCGCCGGTCGGTCGGCGGCTGCTCCTTGGCGACTGCAGTCGCGCCGGGCGCCGGCGCGTTGCCGACGGGGATCTGCCGGCGTCCGCCCACCGGCGGGGCCGGCGCTGCCGGCGCTGCTGGCGCATTCGATGCCGCGGGCGCGGCCGGGTCGCCTGTCGCGGGCGCCGCGGCCGGAAGCGCCGCGAGCTGCTTCTCGATCTCCCGCTCCTGCTCGGGCGTCGGCAACTCGAGCAGCGGGTCCATCCGGTGCCCGTCGTCCTCGGTCTGATCGAAGAACGCGTAGAGCTCGTAGAACTCGCGCTGCGTGATCGGGTCGTACTTGTGGTCGTGGCACTGCGCGCACGCCATCGTCGTGCCGAGCCAGGTGGTCGCCGTCGTGTTCACGCGGTCGACCACCGCGATCGTGCGGAACTCCTCCGGGTCGATGCCGCCTTCGTCGTTCAGCATCGTGTTGCGATGGAAGCCGGTCGCGATGAGCTGGTCCTTCGTCGGGTTGTCGAGCAGGTCGCCGGCGAGCTGCTCGATCGTGAACCGGTCGAACGTCATGCCCGAGTTGAACGCGCGGATGACCCAGTCGCGCCACGGCCACATCGTGCGGATCAGGTCCTTCTCGTACCCGTTGGTGTCGGCGTAGCGCGCGAGGTCGAGCCACGCGGCCGCGAAGTGCTCGCCGGCGTGCGGCGACTCGAACGCGCGGTCGACCATGCGCTCGTACGCGTCCGGCGCAGGGTCCGCGACGAAGGCGTCGACTTCGTCGGGGGTCGGCGGCAGACCGAGCACGTCGAGCCAGACGCGGCGGATCAGCGTCGGCGGGTCGGCCTCGGGCGAAGGTGCGAGCCCTTCGCGCTCGAGCCGAGCGAGCACGAACCGGTCGATCGGACCTTTCGCCCAGGCGACTCTCTTCGGCTCGGGCGGCGCGGGCCGCACGGGCTTCACGTACGCCCAGTGCTTCGCCGGCGCGTCGGGCCAGACCGCGCCCTCGTCGATCCACGCGCGGATCGCGGCGACGTCCGACTCGCCGAGCGGGGAGCCCTTCGGCGGCATCCGCAGCTCCGGGTCAAGACCCGCGATCAGCTGGTAGAGCCGGCTCTGGTCCGCGTGGCCGGGCACGATCGCGGGCTCGCCGGACTCGCCGCCCTGAAACGCCGCGGCGCGGTCGTCGAGCCGCAGCCCGCTCTTCGTGGTCTTCTCGCCGTGACACTCGATGCACCGCGCGCGGAAGATCGGCGCGACGTCCTTCGCGAAGTCGGCGCCGCGGGCCGATGCGGCGACGAATGCGAACGCGAGACATCCGATCGACGCGAGAGACGTGCGCGACATCGCGGGTCGAAGATACGGTGACGGCAGCGAGCCCGCCAGATCGGGCGAGGTCCGCGCGCTCCGACGCCGCCGGATCGAGCGGGGCTCGAGCCGAGGCGCGCCCCGCTCCCGCCCCGGCGTCAGCGCAGCCGCATGCGGACGTCGACCGCGGCGCAGTCCTCGCGGCGCGGACCGACGATGAACGGGTTCAGGTCGAGCTCCGACAACTCGGGGCAGTCGGCGACGAGGCGATCGAGGCGCAAGAGCATCTCGATCAGAAGATCGCGCGGCACCGGCTTCGCGCCGCGCACGCCTTCGAGGATCGCTTTGCCGCGCAGGGAGTCGATCATCTCGCGCGCGTCGACTTCGGTGATCGGGTGCACGCGGAACGAAACGTCTTTCAGCACCTCGACGTGGACGCCGCCGAGCCCGAACATCAGGAGCGGGCCGAAGTCGGCGTCGTGCGACATGCCGAGGATCACCTCGCGGTCGCCGCTCGCCATGCGCTGCACCAGGAACACGACGTCCGCGAATTCGGATGCGAGCGACTTCTTCATGCGCCGGAACGCGTTCGCGAGCTCTTCCACCGTGCGCAGGTCGACGGCGACCGCGCCGCGCTCGCTCTTGTGCGACAGGCCGGACGCCGTCGCTTTCAACACCATCGGGAAGCCGAGCTCGGAGGCCGCGTCGAGCGCCTGCTCGAGCGAGTCGACGGCGCGGGTCGGCGTGAACGCGAAGCCGTAGGCCTGCGCGATCCGCTTCGCCTCGTCGAAGGTCAGCTCCGTGCGCCGCTGTGCGAGCGCCGCGTCGATCACCGCGCGGGCCGACGCGCGGTCGACGACCAGCCCGGGCACGCCGCCGGGCGCGCGCGAGCGCCACGCGCGCTGGCGGTTCATCTCGTAGAGCGCGCGGGCGGCCGACTCCGGGAACTGGTAGGTCGGGATGCCGGCGGCGCGCAGCTCGGCGACCGCCTCGCCGTGCCGCTCCTTCGCCATGAAGCAGGCGAGCACCGGCTTGGCCGCGCCCTCGGCGCCGGCGCGGATCGCGCGCGCGATCGCGATCGAGTCGACGTAGACCGGCGTGATGAAGATCACGAGCAGCGCGTCGACGTTTTGGTCGTCGAGCATCGCGCGCGAGACCACGCGGAACTGCTCGGGCCCCGCCTGCGCCACCATGTCGACCGGGTTCTTCAAGCTCGCCTCGGCCGGCAGCACGCGCTGCAGGATCTCGCGAGTCGCGGCGGACAGCTCCGCGAGCTCGAGCCCGAGCGCGCCGCACGCATCGGTGGCGAGGATCGCCGGGCCGCCGGAGTTGGCGACGATCGCGACCCGCGGGCCCTTCATCATCGGCTGAGTCGCGAACGCGGAGCCCGCGGCGAACAGGTCCTCGACGGTCGGCACCCGAAGCACGCCGCACTGCGAGAGCAACGTGTCGATCGCGAGGTCGCGTCCGGCGAGCGACCCGGTGTGAGAGCGCGCGGCGCGCGCGCCGGCCGCGGTGCGGCCGCTCTTCACCACGACGATCGGCTTCTTCTTGCTGACGCGCCGCGCCACGTCGGGGAACAAGAGCGGCGGGCCGACCGCCTCCAGGTACATCAGGATCGTCCCGACCCGCGGATCGTCCTCCCAATACTGCAGCAGGTCCGTGACCTGAACGTCGGCGCGGTTGCCCGCGGAGACGAAGTACGAGATGCCGATGCCGAGCTCACCGGCCATCGAAACGATCGCTTCGCCGAGCGCTCCGCTCTGCGAGACGAACGCGACCGGACCGGGCCGCGGCCGCGCGGCGGCGAACGACGCGTTCAGGCGCACCGCCGCGTCGGTGTTGATGATGCCCATGCAGTTCGGGCCGATGACGCGGATGCCGGCCGCGCGCGCGACCGCCATCACTTCGTCCTCCAACACCTGACCGGCGGCGCCGACCTCGCGGAATCCGGCGGAGATGATCACCATCCCGCCGACGCCTTTGCGCGCGCAGCTCTTGGTCACCTCGAGCACCGCGGCCGCGGGGACGGTGACCACCGCGAGATCCACCGGGTCGGGGATCGCCTCGACGCTCGGCCAGCACTTGAGCGACTGCACCACCGCGTGTTTCGGGTTGACGGGGAAGACCACGCCGGCGAACTCGTCGCGCAGCAGGTTGGCGAGGATCTCGCGGCCGATCGTTCGCTGCTGCTGAGAGGTGCCGATCACGGCGACCGAGCGCGGGCGGAACAGAGCGTCGAGGCCGCGGGGGGACGAAGCGGGAGGCATCGGGCCGATCGTAGGAGTTGCCGCGCCACCGCCGAAGCCGGCGAACGCGACGGGCCGGCGTCATCGATCGAACGCGGCGATCCCCTGGTCGCACACGGCGCCGAGCACGACCTCGTCGTGCCACCGGTTCCTGATCTTGACGAGCAGATCTCGTCCGCGCGGGTCCTTCACGGCGACGAGGAACTGCTTCACCGCGCGCGCGAGATCGAGCCGCGACTTGCCCGACTCGCCCTTCGTCGTCTCGGAGCGATCGCTGTCGACGGTGTAGTGCTCCGCGGGAAGGAACACGGGGGCGACGACGGCCGACTCGACGAGCAGGACGAGGTCCTCCTTGCCGGCGGCGCCCGACGCGAACGACTGCTCGAGCGCGCGGACGAGGATCGCGCAGCTCGCGAGGTTCGTCGCGTAGTCCGTGCGCGCGATCGACCGCTTCGCGCTGACCGATGCGTCGAAGCGCTTCGCGAGCCGCGCGGCCGCCTTCTTCAACGGCTCGATGGCGTCCTTGCCGCCGACTTTGCCGAGCGCGTCGATCGCGGCGTCGAGCACGCTCGAGTCGTCGTCGTCGATCGCGGGCGCGATCAGCTTCGCGTTGCCCGCGAGGGCCTGATCACCGAGCGTTTGAACAGCGAGCAGTCGTGTCTCCGCGCTCGATTTCTTGCTCTTCAGCAACGCGCCGATCGCGCGCGCGGTCGCCTCGTCCTTGCGCGCGCCGAGCGTCGCACGCGCCGATTGCCCGGCGGCGCCGCCTTTCTGCAGCTCCGCGAGCGCGTCGTCGCCGCTCGGAGCGCCGGCGTCGACGCCCGGTTTCGCCGGGTCGCCGAACGCCTCGACCTCCTCCTTCGTCACCTTCGCGTCGAACGACGAGTCGGGTCCGACGGCGCCTTTCCTCGAGTGCGGGCGCGCGCGGCCCGCGAACCAGCGGAACACGTCGTTGCGCACCTCCTTCGGGATGTCGTGGCCGACGCCGTCGATCTCGGTGTAGACGAAATCGACCGGCGGGCCGCGCGTCCCGCGAGCGCTCGACGCGGCGAGCAGCGCGCGCGCGGCGTCGCGGTCCGGGTCGACGCGCACGAACGGGTCGTCGCTGCCGTGGAAGATGTAGATCGGGACGCCGCCCTTCAGGACCTCGCTCGCTTCGCCGCCGCCGTCGAGCGACGCGCACGCGGCCCACTTCTCGGGCCGGCGCTGCGCGAGCGTCCACGCGCCGTAGCCGCCGATCGAGTAACCGGCGAGGTAGACGCGCGTGCGGTCGACGTTGAAGCGGATCATCAGCTCGTCGACGAGCGCCTCGATCCACCGCGTGTTGCTCGGCGAATCCCACGGCAGGTCGATGGCCGTCGGGCAGGCGCACAGCATGTCCCACGACTCCGCCGAGTCCTGCAGCCACGTCATCATCTCTTCGCCGGAACCCGTGACGCGGGACTTCTCCTTGCCGCCCATCGACCCCGCGTGCAGTCCGATGACGAGCGGGGTCGGGCGGCGGGCGTCGTAGCTCCTCGGCACGAACAAGCAGTACGTGACGCCCGGCAGCTTCGCGGAGCCGACGGTCAGCGGCTGCTTCGGCCGCAAGCCGCGCGCCTCCTGCATCGACCGTCGCGTGCGCTCGAGCTGGATCAGCGTCGCGGTCGACGGGTTCATGCCGGCGGTTGCGAGCTCCGCGAGCTTGGCGCGTGCGAACGAAGCGGTGCCCGCTTCGATGAACTCGCGCTCCTTCTCCTGCATCGCCGGAGTGGAGCGCGGATTCTTCACGGCGTAGGCGTTCCAGCGCACCGCGCCGTAGGACGCGAGCGCGCGCTCGTGAGAAGGGTCGAGCGTGAGCGCCTGCTCCAAGTGGTACTGCTCCTCCGCCTTCATCTCGTGCGTGCCGCAGAAGCGCGCGAGCTGGAAGTGCAACTCTGCGGTGAGCCCGGGGCGCGACGCGCGGCGGCGGTACTCCTCGAGCGGCGGGTCCGCGAGGATCACTTCCGCGACGTTGGAGCGCGGGAGGATGTCGCTCGCCGGGATCTCGAACCGCATCCGCGCGATGCGCGAGTTCCAGCGGTTGATGACGACCAGTTCCTGATCTTCCTGCGAGACGACGACGTTCTCGATCTTCTTGCCGTCCTTGAGCACGACGGTGTCCGCGCGCGCGAGCGGCGCGAGTGACAGGAGGAGAACGAACGGAGTCTTGCGCAGCGACATCGTCCACGCCGTCCGACGCAGCCCGCGGGCGGCAGGTTCGCCCGCGCGGCGCGCGTCAGCTGTGCAGGATGCGCGCGCGGCGGCTGTCCCAGTCGGACTTCCCGCAGAGGAGCGCGCGGTTCACGCTGCCGGTGTACGGACCGATGATCTTCTCCTTCTCGAGGCGGTCGAGCAGCTTGGCCGCCTGGAAGTAGCCGATGCCGAGCTGGCGCTGGAGGAAGGAGATCGACGCCTTCTGCGCGTCCATCACGAGGTCGCCGGCCTTGAGGTAGAGCTTGTCGTCCGCGCTGATGCGCGAGTCGTCCTCGACCGGCTTCACCGGAGCGGGCGCGGCGGCTTCGACCGGCGCCGGTTCGGGCGCCGGTTCGGGCGCCGCGACCGGCTCGGGCGCGGATTCGATGACGGGCTCCGGTTCCGGCTCCGCGGCGCGCTCGACGCGCGGCGCCGGCGTCGTCTCGACGGCCGGCTCGCTCGTGCCGAACAGCGCGTCGAACGCGTTGCCGACCTCCGACTGCGGGAGGCTCTGGAGCTTCGGCTCGGGCTCCGACTCGGTCTCCGTGGAGTCCGTCGCGTCCGTCTCGGCGGCGAGCTCCACCTCGGACTCGGTCTCGCGCGTCTCGGCCTCTTCCTGATCGAGCTCGGGCTCTTCGTCGGCGCCGAATTCGGCCTCGCCCTCTTCTTCCTCCTCGGCCTCCTCCTCCTGCTCCTCCTCCTCTTCGGCCTCCTGCTCCTCGGCCTCTTCCTCCTCGGCGTCGTCGGACGTTTCGTCCTCGGTCACCGCGTCCTCGTCGGCCTCGTCCTCGCTCGTCTCCTCTTCGGTCGCGGTGTCGGCCGCGAGTTCGGCTTCGCTCTCGGCTTCGAGCGAGTCGGCGTCGTCCTCGAGGTCGTCCTCTTCGTCGAACTCGACCGGGGTCGCGGTCTCGTGCGCAGCGGCGCTCTGAACGGGCGCGATCGCGGCGGGCGTCTCGGCGACTTCCGGCTCGGGCAGCGGCTCCGACTCGGTCAGCGGAAGCGGTGCGCGCAGCTCGGCCTCGCGCGGACGGACTTCCGGCGCGGCGGGCGGTGCGCTCGGCGCCATCAGGATCTCCGGCGCGATCGGTTCCGGCTCGGGGGCGGGCTCGATCTCCGGAGCGATCTCGATCTCGCGGATCGGCGGGGCGTCCGGGACGAGCTGCGCGTCGAACCGCGACTCGGCGATGGCGGGCGCGGCCTGGGCGCGCGGCTTGTCGTCCACCGGCGTCGAGCTCGGCGCCGCGTGCGGCGGCGGCGTTCGGCGCGCGAGCGCCGGCGTGATCGACTCCTCGGGGCGCGACTCGGGCGCCGGGCGATTGCGGCCGCGCGGTCGCATGTACCACGGGATGCCTTCGTCGGCAGGCGGTCCCGGCGCCGTCTCGTCGTCCGCGCGAGGAGCGCTCGACGACGGCTTCGGCGGTTCCGCGGCGGCGACCGGAGACCTTGCGACCTCCTCGGCCTCGTCACGGTCGACGCGGATCTCCTCGTCCTCTTCTTCGTCGTCGTCGTCCGCGAACTCGTCGTCCGCCTCGGCGACGGGTTCTTCCTCGCTCGTGGGGAGCGGCGCGAACGCGCGCGGCGGCTCCGACGGACGATTGAACTCGTCGTCCGATTCGTCGGTCTCGTCCGTGTCGTCCGACTCGGACGCATCGCTCTCGACGTGGATCGGCGCGTCGTGCGTCTCGTGCGTGGCGCGCGAGAGCGACTCGGGCTCGCCGCTCGGGGCGTCGTCCGATTCGGATTGCTCGGTCTTCGCCGGCGCGGTGGCGGTCGCGACTCCGCCGCTCGTGTCGTGTGAGAAGCCGCCGACGACCGTGTAGTCGCCGACGTGGCCGCGGACGGTCTCGTCGGCGAGCGCGCGCGCGGCGCGGAAGCGCAGGATCAGGCGCAGGAAGCCCCAGTCCGTCGCCAGCGGAATCGACATGAGGCCGGCGATGACGAGGAGCGTCACGATCAAGGCGGAGACCGCCGGCTTGTCCGCGACGTGCGCGGCGAGCCACGCGCCGACGCGTCCGCCGAAGCCGCTGTTCGCTCCCGCCTCGCGGTCGCAGCCGAGGCACATCGACGTGACGAGCACGAGCTCGACGACCGCGACGAGGCGGATCCACAGCCGTTCGACCGGTTGCCGGGTGACGAGGATCACCGTCCAGACGATGCCGAGCAGCGCGAGGAGGATGGTCGGCACGGGGCCGAGCAGGCTCGTCGCCATGAAGCCTTCACAGAGGGTGGGAGTCATCCTTCGTCTCCGAACTGCTCTTGTTGCCGTCGCGCGCGGCGCGCCTTCACGCGCCGTTCTCCTGCGTGGCCGCCTGGCGGCCCTCGTATTCATCGAGCGTCAACAGCACTTCCCGGGCTTGGGAATTCCTGAATTCGCCGAGGATGCCGTCGTCCGCCATGAGGTCGATCAGGCGCGACGCCCGCGTGTACCCGATGCCGAACTTGCGCTGCAGAAGCGACGCCGACCCGCGTTTCGTCTCGCAGACGAAGCGCGCCGCGGCATCGTACAGGTCGTCGACCTCGTAAGGATTCGCGTCGGACTTCTGGTTCTTCTGCATCAATTCGCGCGCGAAGTTGGGCGCTTCCGTCCGCACCGCCGCGACCACCAGCTTGATCTCCTCGTCGGAGATGAACGTGCCCTGCGAGCGCACGATCATCGACGTGCGCGGCGGCAGGTAGAGCATGTCGCCGGAGCCGAGCAACTTCTCCGCGCCGTTCTGGTCGAGGACGACGCGCGAATCGATCTTCGACGCGACCTGGAAGGAGATGCGCGTCGGCAGGTTCGCCTTGATGAGGCCGGTGACGACGTTCGTCGACGGGCGCTGCGTGGCGAGGATGACGTGGATGCCGACCGCGCGCGACTTCTGCGCGAGGCGGGTGATCGAGTTCTCGACCTCCTTCGCGGCGGTCATCATCAGGTCGGCGAGCTCGTCGACGACGATCACGATGAACGGCAGGCGCGGCTCGAACGTCGTGTCGTCCGCCGGCACCTCGAGGCGCTCGCGGAGTTCGACCTCGGGGATCTTGTTGAACGCGAAGATGTTTCGCGCGCCCGCGTCGGCGAGCAGCTGGTAGCGCTCGTCCATCTTCTGACAGGCCCACTCGAGGATCTGCGCCGCGCGGTTCATGTCGCGCACGACCGGGCACATCAGGTGGGGAATCGCCTCGAACGACGACAGTTCGACCATCTTCGGGTCGATCAGGATCATCTTCACCTGATCGGGCGAGCGCGTGAACAGGACCGACATGATGATCGAGTTGAGGCAGACCGACTTCCCCGCGCCGGTGGCGCCGGCGACGAGCAGGTGCGGAGCGCGCGCGAGGTCCTCGATGAGCGGACGGCCGGCGGCGTCCTTGCCGAGGAAGATGGGGATCGCGAGGTTCGACGTCTTGTAGGTCTCGGACTCGATCAGCTCGCGGAGGCGAACGGTCTCGCGGATCTGGTTCGGCACCTCGATGCCGATCGTCGACTTGCCGGGGATGGGCGCGACGATGCGCACCGACTGCGCCTTCAGGCGGATCGCGAGGTCGTCCTCGAGCGAGCGCACGCGGTCGACGCGCGTGCCGGCCGCGACGTTCAGCTCGAACATCGTGATGACCGGCCCCTTCTGGATCTCCACGACCTCGGCTTCGACCTTGTAGGAGGCGAGCGCCGTCTCGAGCACTTCGATGTTGTGCTCGATCATCTGCTGGAAATCCTTCGCGGGGACCGGCTTCGACTTCTCGAGGAGGTCGAGCGAAGGCGGGTGGTACTCGGGGCGCTCGGCGCGCGGCATCGGCGCGGACGGCGGCACGAACTGCGTGTGGTCTTCGTCGAACGCGGCGGCGCGCGCGGGCGCGGTCTTCGGCGGCTCGAAACGGATCTTCGCCTGGATCTTCTTCTTCGGCGCCGTCTCGCCGTCGCCGACGTCGCCGGCTTCCTCTTCCGCGGCGGTCGGTTGTGCAGCGCCGTTCGCCGCGGGAGCGGCGGGCTTCTTGTCGGCAACTTTCTCGGCGGCCGTGTCCGCGGCCTTCTCGGCCGGCTTCTCCGCGGCGTCGCCCGCCTTTGCGCGCTTCTTCGCCTCCGGTGCAGCGGGCGCGCCGGCGCCTCCCGGAACCTCGCCCTCGAAGCCGACGACGTCTTCGTCGGTGACGGCGATCTCCGACTTCTTCACGCGGCGCTTCTTCGCCTTCTCACCCGCGGCGGGATCGGCGAGGCCGTTCTGGTGCGGGAGCGGGATCTCCGGGTCGCCGCCGGAGAACAGCGAGCGGAACATCGGGCCGGTCGACTCGAACAGCGCCTTCGCGGCGGCGCGGCGCGCCTTCACGAAGCGCACGACCCGCGCGATCAACGAGAAGAGGATGAAGTCGGTCGCGAGCTGGAAGGTGATCAGCGTGACCAGCACGAGGACGAGCTTCGTCCCCCACGGCCCGAAGCGCAGGCTCTCCTCGCAGAAGCGCGCGATCTGCCAGCCCACCACGCCGCCGTCGTCCGGCAACCGCACCGTGCCGACGAATTGGAAGTGCGCGAGCATCGCCGAGATCGAGAACAGGAACGAGCAGAACCAGGCGAGCCGGAACGGGCCGATCGTCAGCGCCCGGCGCGCGATGAGCGCGAGCGACCAGACGTAGAGGGTGAAGATGCCGAGGTAGGCGCCGAAGCCGAACGTGTACAGGCACCAGCGCGCGGCGCGGAAACCCGCGTCGCCGCAGTTGTTGGAGTACCAGGCCAGCGTCTTCCCGGGGCTCGGCTCGGCGAACGAGGCGCAGGCGAGCAGAAGAAAGGTGGACAGGCCGAAGAGGACGTAGCCCAGGACCTCCCGGGCTTTGTCCTGCAGCGGACCCGCCGCCGGATTCTCGGTCGGCGCCTTCTCTTCGGCAGTCGATTCCCGGTTCGAAGCCTTCGAAACCTTCAAAACCATTGGTGCGCGGCGTCTCTCGCGCCCGGCGCCGGTTCGGCCATCCGCCGGGACCGGAGGATGGTAACGGTGCAAGGGGGTCGGTTACAGGATCGGCCGAACTTCCGGCCACCGTCGTTTCAACCGCCGGTGTGCGGCATCACCCCGTGGATCGCCCGGTAGGTCAGCGCGCCGATCACTCCGAACGGGAGCGCCGCGACGTTCGCCACGATGTGCACGCCGATCGCGTGCTTCAGGCTGCCCGTCCGGCTCCGCACGGTGGCCGCCGCGAACCCGACCACGAGCGTCGCCGCCACGATCACCGCGCCGCCCGCCACTCCGGCGCCGCTCCACATCAACGGCGCGTGCATCGCGCCGAACAGACCGGCCGAAGCGATGATCGCCGCGCGCGACGGCGGCGGCTCCATCCACGACTGCACCAGGCCGCGCACGAAGATCTCTTCGGCAACGCTGCTCAAGAGCCACACCGTGACCATGATCTGCGGGAAGGTGAGCTGCGCGACGATCGGGTGGCGCGCGTCGAGCAGGATCATCGCGATCGACGAGCCGCCGAGGCCGAGCGCGCCGAGCCCGTACCAGCGCCACAGCCCGGGAAGCGGCGTCGAGCGCCGGAACCCCATCTCCGACAGCGGGCGGCGCGCAGCGAGCCACACGACGAGCGACGCGACGATCAGCCCCGGCTTGAAGAGCCACTGCTTCGCGAACGCGCCGAGTTCGAATCGGTCGCCGAGCCAGCGGAAGCCCACGAAGCAGGCGCCGAACACGAGGACGCCGATGAGCACGCCCTGGAGGACGCGCGACTTCGTGGGGACGACGGGATCGTTCATGACTTCTCCTGCGAGAGCGCCGCGAGATGCGCCGCGAGCGCCTTCTGACCGGGGACTTCGGTGGAGTGAAACGTGGGGCTCGAGTCGAGCACGCGGCGCAGCGCGGCGTCGCTCGAGCGCCCGGCGGCGAGCGCCGCGCGCGCCTGATGGAAGACGTGCTCGCGCAGGAAGCCTGCGTGGTGCATGCACGCGAGGTAGTGCGCGTTCGACCAGAACGCCTCGACCACCTTCTTCAGCTCCGCCGTCATCAGGCAGAGCAGGACTTCGCGGCCGTCGACGACGAGGTTCATCTGCTCGCCCTTCCAGTGCTCGAGCACGACGTCCGACTCGCTGGCGACCACGAGCGAGGTCACGTCGAGATCGATCGCGCGGTACGCCTGCGCCCAGACCTTCACGCCGCGGCGCGCGGCCTTGCGCAGATCGGGCGCGATCCGCTCGAGCGCGGCGGGGAACGCGTCGATTACGGCGATCTTCTTCGCGGCGCGCAGCATGGAGCGCGCGCGTTCGAACGCGGCATCGACGCTCTCGATCGCCCACAGCTGCGACGGGTCGGGGCTGGTCGCGACGCTCTCGAGCTCGCCGAGCGCCTGCTCGACGAGCGCGGCGTGGCGGCGCTCGACGCTGCCGAGGAATTCGGCCGGCGGGATCGGATCGAACTCGCGCGTGCGTCCGGAGCGCACGGCGACCGCGCCCTTGCGTGCGAGCGACGCCACCGCCTTGTACACGTTGGCCGCGGGCTTGCCGGTGCGGCGCGCGAGCTCGTACCCCGTCGCGCGCCCGCCGGCGATCAGCGCCTCGTAGCAGCGCGCCTCGAGCGCGTTGAGGCCGAGCCCGACCAGCGGGCCGATCGACTTTGCGAGTTTCATAGTAGCTCACACTACTAATAAGTTGCCGGAACGCAACCGGTGACGACGCGGCGGGCGCGCGAGGTCGCCGGACGCGCGCTGCTACGATCCCGCCGCTTC
The DNA here is from genome assembly GCA_964580365.1 of uncultured Phycisphaeraceae bacterium. GTDB lineage: Bacteria > Planctomycetota > B15-G4 > B15-G4 > JADJEK01 > CAZBOK01. Next base: position 3,818 of record CAZOLL010000009.1, on the reverse strand, counting down.
GTCCAGAAACCGCCCGAGAGGACCGAACCATCGCAAGTGGCGCGAATGCCGCGAACACCGCGACCGGGGCGCCGCACGACACGCCCGCGTCCCCGCGCGGCCGCTGCGCGCTCGCCGTCCTGGCGCTTGTCCTCGTGGCGCTCGCGCTCTGCCTCGCGGGCAATCGACACGGCATCGGCTGGCTCGAGGAGCCGGACGCCGAGCACGTCGAACTCGCGAAGAACCTCCCGACGGTGTCGCTCGGGCAGGCGTGGGACGCGCTGCTCCGCCCGTCGCGCTACCCCCACCTCCTCACGCTCGTCCTCGCGCCGGTGCTCGCGATGAGCGGCGACGCGGACCCGTACTGGATCGGCCGCGCGGTGGCCGGCGTGCTCGGCGCGCTCGCCGTCGCCTACGTCTTCCTGCTCGGCCGCGAGGTCCGCGGCCCGCGTACCGGGCTGCTCGCGGCGACGTGGTTCGCGACGAGCCCGCTCGTGGTGCTGAACGGGCACCTCGTGAAGCCGCACCTGCCGGTCGTCCTGTTCACCACGGCCGCGCTGCACCACTGCGCGCGCGCCTGCACGATGCCGGGCCGCCGCCATCTGTTCGCCGCCGCCGCGTTCGGCGCGGCCGCCGCGGCGACGGTGCACTCGGGGTTCCTCGTCGCGGCGCCGCTCTTCGTCACGTTGCTCGCGCGACCCGCCGCGGATCCGAAGCGCTCGCCGCGCCGGCTGTTCCGCGCCGACGCGTGGGCCGCGCTCGGCCTCTTGCTCCTCGCGATCCCGATCGGGTTCCCCGGACGGATCCCGGTGCTCGGCCGCGTGCTGTTCGACGGCGCCGACCCGCAGACGCTGCTCGAGCCGCACGCGCCGGTGGCGAGCGTCGGCATCGCCGGACTGCTCCGCGTTCCGGTGCAGTTGTTCGAGTTCGACCCGGCGGCGACGCTCCTCGGTCTGCTCGCGCTCGTTCTCGGCGCGATCACGCGACCCGCGTGGTGGCGCGCGTGCGTCCCGGGGATCGCGCTGTTCATCGCGTTCCTCGCCGTGCTCGGCCACGACGAGACGTTCGCGATCCGCTTCTTCCTGCCGGTGATGCCCGTGCTCGCGGTCGCGGGCGCGGCGCTGGTCGACGGAGCGTGCGCGCGGATCGGTCGCGGCAGTGTCGCGTTCACGATCGCGGCGATCGTGCTCGTGCTGCCCGGCGCGGCGACGAGCGCGCGCGTCGCGTGGCTCCACCGGCAGGAGGACACCCGCGAAGCGGCGGCGCGCTGGATCGAGTCGAACGTCGCGCCGGGCACGTCGATCGTCGCGCACCCGTATCTCGACTTCCCGCTCCACCTCGATGCGCGCTCTCTGTCCGAGCACGAGGCCGCGGTCGGCGCGCTCACGCAGTTCGACCGCCGGCAACGCCGCGAGCTCGCGCGCGGCGTCACGGCGAAGCGTTACGACGTGCACTTCCCGTTCACCGGCGACCGCGTGCGCGCGCCGGCCGCGTTCCTCGCGGCGCTCACGGCGAGCAGGGCGCGCTTCGCGCTGTCGATCTTCCCGTCGGGAGTCGCGCTCGCGGACCCCGCGTTCGACGTGTACCGGCCGCTCGGCGAGTCCGTGCACGTCGAAGCGCCGGGCCGGCCGGGACGCGCGGGCGGCGAGATGTACCTCATGCGGTGGCCGATCCTGCAGTCGTGGTTCCTCTCGCGACCGGGACCACTGGTCGAGATCACCGCGCTCGAAGAGAAGCCGCGCTGACCTCTTCCCGATCTCCCGTCCGTTCCGGTATTACCGATGCCTCGACCCGCAGCGCTACCTCGAAGAGGTCCCATGATCGCGACTTGCCTGCGTCGTCTCCCCGTTGCTCTCTCTGTCTGCTGGATCGCGTCGTTCGCTCCGGCGCTCCACGCGCAGAACAAGGTGTGGGTCGACCCCGCGACCGGCAGCGACGTGCCCGGCGCCGGCACCTCCGTCCTCCCGTTCGCGACGCTCACCTACTGCGTCACGCAGGTCCCCGCCGGACACGTGGAGATCGTGCTGCGCCCCGGCTTCTACACGTTCTTCTCGGGCGAGCAGTTCCCCATCACCATGCCGCCCGACTTCGAGATGTACGCGGAGGTCCCGAACACCGTGACCATCGCGACCACCGTCGTGTCGTCGGTGATCCCGAAGTGCATCGACCTACCCGCCGGCTCGCAGTTCGCGCACTTCCACGACCTCACGATCTGGGGCAACGCCGGCGCCGTCGTGACGAACGTGCAGGTGGGCGACTTCCTCACGCTCCGCATGGAGCGCTGCGAGCTGCTCGGCGGCTGGGGTCTCTACTCCACCGCGGCGCGCGGACAGATCTCGATCGACGTACGCGACTGCTACCTCAACGCGGCAAACACGGGCGCGAAGCTGCACGCCGAGAACGGCGCCACGTTCGACGCGACGTTCACGAACTGCGAGTTCGAGAACGGCATGGGCGCGGTCCAGTGCGGCAGCACGACGCAGGCGAACTCGACGCTGACGTTCGCGGGCTGCTCGTTCCACGGTTCGTCGTTCAGCGCGTTCTCGACGGCGTTCACGCCGCCGGCGTCGATGCAGGTGACGCTCGACCACGTCGTGTTCGCGTCGATCGGGAAGAACAACGCGAAGCCGGCGCTGAAGGACGGGGCGTCGTCGCCGACCTACTTCATCAAGAACTCGATCTTCTTCGAGACCAACGCGGAGCTGCCCGACTTCGGCCCGAGCTACACCGTCGACCACACGATCTTCTGCAACGCCGCGGTGCCGGGCACCGGCAACTTCGTCGCCGACCCGAAGTTCGTCGACGCGACGAACGGCGACTACCACCTGAAGCCGGGCTCGCCGGCGATCGACACGGGCGACATCTCGCCTCACGCGTTCGACATCGACGGCGAGCCGATCCCCGGCCACCCGTCGCTGTCGGGCCCCGCGCTGACCGACATCGGTCTCGACGAGTTCTACGTGCAGAGCTTCTACTTCCGGCCGTCGCCGGTCCTCCTGCAGCAGACGACCAAGCTGCGCGCGACCGGCCCCGCGAACGGCCTCGTGTTCCTGATGGCGTCGCCCTCGCTCGGCAACGCGAGCTTCGGCCCGCACTACCACCTCGGCACGGTGCCGAAGATCGCCGCGATCGGCTTCGTCGACCCGAACGGAGTGTTCGAGGTGACGTTGCCGCCACTGTTCGACATCGGGCTGCTCGGACTGACGGCGTACGTGCAGCTCGCGTACATCGCGCCCGGCGGTCAGGGCCGCCTGAGCTACGACCACCAGGTCGTGACCTTCAAGGACGCGTGACCGGGGTTCGCGGCGAGCGCTCCCTCATGCGAAGGCCGATCCTGCACGTGTAGTTCCTGTCGCGGCCGGGCTCGCTGGTCGAGATCACCCGAATCGAAAACCCGCGGTGACCCGTTACAACCGATGCGACCGTTGCGGTACTACGGGCCCGCGAAACGCCCTCCGGAGTTCGACCGATGAACGCGTCCGCATCGCTGCACCTCGCCGCTCTCCTCGCGTTCTCGGCCTTGGCGCCGTCTGCGACCGCGCAGCAGGTGTTCGTCGACCCCGGGGGAGGCGCCGACGTCCCGGGCGCCGGCACGTCCGTGATGCCGTTTGCGACGCTCACCTACTGCGTCACGCAGCTCGCGCCCGGCCACCACGACATCGTGCTGCGACCCGGCAACTACTCGATCTTCTCCGGAGAGGTCTTCCCGATCGTGATGCCGCCTGATTTCGAGTTGCACGCCGAGACCCCGGGCACGGTGTACATCTTCACCACCGTGGTCTCGCAGGTGCTGCCGCAGGCGCTCACTCTGCCGGCCGGGACGCAGTTCGCGCACTTCC
>CAZOLL010000008.1:0-22117 GCA_964580365.1 uncultured Phycisphaeraceae bacterium | reverse complement strand
GATCTGGACCTTGACCGCCCCCACCACACCCTCGAGCCCGCGCAGGAAGCGCTCGGCGAAGTCCCCGTAGGCGAGCGCCATTTGACGATCAGATCCGCTGTGTTTGGATAGAAGATCTTTCGGTAGGAGTTCGGGGCGCGGGTCGATTCCGGCGATGATCGGGGACTGGAGGCGCCGGACGACGGCGAGCAAGCAATCCGCGAAGTTCGAATGGGGGGTCATCGGGTGAGATTTAGGAAGTTAGAGATGATTTGAGATCCAAATGGAGTCAGGAATGACTCCGGATGGAATTGGACGCCGTGGGCATTCGATGCCTCGTCGCTGATCGCCATCGGAGTCCCGTCCGTCGCGCGCGCGGTGACGCGCAGTGTGGGAGGAAGGCCCGCGGGATCGACCGCGAGGGAGTGGTATCGCGCGGCGGCGAATGGGCTGTCGACGCCGCGGAAGAGGCCCGAGCCGTCGTGGAGGATGGGGCTCGACCGACCGTGGAGCGGGAACGGGGCGCGCGAGACCCGACCGCCAAACGCATGCGCCAGGCACTGGTGTCCGAGACAGACGCCGAGGAGCGGGAGTTTCCCGTACGCGCGGCGGATCAGCTCCACGGAGATCCCGGCGTCGCGCGGATGTCCGGGTCCGGGCGAGATGACGACCCCCGAAGGACCGAGTTCGAGCGCGGCGTCGACGCCCAACGCATCGTTCCGGACGACTTCGATCTCCTCGCCGAGCGCGCCGAAGCACTGGACCAGGTTGAACGTGAATGAGTCGTAGTTGTCGACGACGAGCAGCACGTGCCGGTATTTGACCAGGACGCCTCGCTCGCGGACAGACGCGTCAGATCAGGCGCGCACCGATCGTGTCGGCGACGGCGAGTCCCGCGGCGGTGAGGCGGATGCGATGCGAGTCGCGCTCGACGAAGCCGCCGGCGACGAGCTCCGCGATGGGGGGGGCTTCGATGGAGTCCACGAGCGCGCCGTAGCGACGCCGGAGGCGCGAGAAGCGGACGCCGCGACGCGTGCGCAGCCCGAGCACGAGCGTCTCGCGAAGCGAGCGCTCCGGCGACAGCTGCTCGGACTCGACGACCGGCGACTCGCCGCCGAGGACGCGGCGGGCCCATTCCGCGACGGCGGGAGCATTGCGCCAACGAACTCCGCGCGACGCGCTCACGGCGCTCGGCCCGAACCCAAGGTACGAGTCGTTGCGCCAGTACACGGCGTTGTGACGCGACCGATGTCCGGCGCGAGCGAGGTTCGACACCTCGTACTGGTGGATGCCCCCGGCCGACAGCCGCGCGAGCGCGTCGCGGTACAGCTCCAGCTCGATGTCGGCGTCGAGCGCGTGAATGCGGCCCGCGTCGCGCGCGCGCGTGAACGCGGTGCCGGACTCGAACGTGAGCCCGTACAGCGAGACGTGCTCCGGCGCGAGGGCGAGACATGCGTCGACGTCGCGGCGCAGGCGTTCGAGATCCTGGCCCGGCACCGCGAAGATGAGATCGACGTTCACAGCGCGAATCCCCGCCGCACGCAGGAGCTCGACGGAACGCGCGATCTGCGTCGCGTCGTGCGCGCGTCCGAGCCTGCGCAGCGTCGCGCGATCGAAGCTCTGCGCGCCGAGGCTCACGCGGTTCACGCCGGCGCTCGCAAGGATGCGCGCTCGATCGACGTCGAGGTCTTCGGGATTCGCTTCGACCGTGAACTCGGTCAGGCGCTCGAATCCGATGCGACGCGCGAGGATGCGGAAGAACCGCTCGAGCTCCGCGGGCGGTAGCGCGGTGGGGGTCCCGCCGCCGATGTAGAGCGTTCGTGGTCGCGGCAGAGACGCGACCGCAGCGAGCTCCGCGTCGAGCGCGAGCAGGAATCGATCGAACGGGAAGCGCTCGCGCAGCGGTGAGATCGCGAAGTCGCAGTAGGGACAGCGTCGCGCGCAGAACGGGCTGTGGACGTAGATCGCGCGTTGCGCCGCGCGGTCGTCGATGTCACGAGCGAGCGGGGACTCCGCTGCAGAGGATCGAGTTGAGCTTGCGGAGCGCGTCATTCTGGATCTGCCGCACGCGCTCGCGCGTCAAGCCGAGCTGGACGCCGATGTCCTTCAGCGTCATCGGCTCCGCGCCGTCCAAGCCGAAGCGCAGTCGGAGGATCTCGCGCTCGCGTCCGTCGATCGCGTGGAGGATCTCGCGGATCTTACAGAGCTCCGATTCGTTGAGCACGACCTCGTCCGGCATCGGGCAGCCCTCGTCTTCGATCGTCTCCGTGAGGCCGTGCGAGTCTTCGATGCTGAACGACTGCGCGGATGCGGACGACGAGCGCTCGGCGCGCTCGACCGCGCGCACACCCTCGACGCGGAGGTTCAGCGCCTTGCTGAGTTCGTGATCGCTCGGCGGTCGGCCGTTCTTCGTGGACAGCTCGCGGAACGCGCGCTTCCACTTCGCGATGAGCTCGACCATGTAGGACGGGATGCGCACCGTCTTCCCGGTGTTGATCAGCGCGCGGCGGATCGACTGGCGGATCCACCAAGTCGCGTAGGTGGAGAACCGGCAGTTCGCGTCGGGGTCGAAGCGCTCGACCGCCTTCAGGAGCCCGACGTTGCCGTCCTCGATCAGGTCGAGCAGCATCAGCCCGCGATTGCAGTAGTGCTTCGCGATGCTGACCACGAGGCGCAAGTTTGCGCGGATCATCCGCTCGCGCGCCTCGAGGTTTCCGGTGCGGATCAAGTAGGCGAGGTCCTTCTCCTGACGCGCCGTCAGCAGAGGGACCTGGTTGATCTCCTTCAGGTACGTCTCGAGCACACGTTCCGAGGCGATGGCAGTTTCCTCCGAGCACGCGGTCCCGTGCGGACCAGGAACGGGGTGATTTCGTCCGGATGCCCGGCGTGACTTGAGACCTTCGTTCGTGGGCACACGCTCGCGCTCGCCTTATGATCTCGCCCCTTCGCGATCGAAGAGGCATCCGCGATGCAGGGACACGAACGATCTCGCGAGTCGATCATCCTCGAGGAGGAATTCGCGAAGCTCGTCGAGGACCGCGGCCGCGAGTTCCTGCGCGTGCAGGCGGCGATGTCGCGTCGCGATCCGCGCGACTGGGTAAAGCGACAGCTCGCGGAGCTCGTCGAGCGCTCTCACGAGTTCGAGACGTTCCTCGATGACTTCGACGCGAGGAACAACAAGACGTTCTGCTTCCTCGCGGAGCTCGTGGCGTCCGTTCGCGGATTCGGAACCGTCGCGTCGACGCTGCGCCACCTCGTCAGTCGTTTCCCCCGCTACAACGTCGCGTTCGAATCCCCCGACGCCGCGGCGTTCCTCGCGGAGACCGAGCGCACGTCGCGGTTCGTCGGTCGCGCGATCGTCGCGCTCCTCCGCGCCGTCGCGCACGAATGCGAGGTTCTGAAGATCGCGTCTCCTGCCGTCGAATCACGCGGAGATTCGGCGATCCACGGAGAAACGCCGCGGAAGGTCCTTCCTCACAACATCGACGAGGAGGACATTCACGGCGAGGATCAGAAGATCTGCGAGGTCGCGACGAAGTTCGTGCGCGCGTTCGATCAGCTCGCGTGGGCCGGGGAGAAGCAGATCGAAGGCGTCGATCCGCTGCGGCGCACGATCTCGGAGCGCTTCGACGAGGAGCGCGCGCGCCACTACGAGAGCTTGGTGCACAGCATCCAGTCGAAGTACGACACCTACGTGAAGGGCACGTCGATCGAAGCCCGCAACGCGTCGTTGCCGCGTCTTCGCGGTCACGCGTCGACCGCCCTGCATCTCCTCCAGATCGCGACGCACCTCGTTCACTTCTACGAGCGGCACGAAAACGACATCCGCTTCGAGGCCGCGAAGGCGCGGATCGCGACGCTCGTCGACAAGGGCGAGGTTCTCGATCGCACGGTGAACTACTGCCTGTATTTCGCCGGACGCGTGATGGGGGCGGGGAAGCGGTTCGCCGGCGAAGCGCTCTCGAGCTTCCTCACGGTGCGGCGACTCGAGGTCGAGCTCCCGACCGGCACAACGCTCCACGCGCGCCCGATCTCACTGATCGTGAAGGTGGTCCAGCACTACGGAACGCACGTCGAACTCGAGATCGACGGTGAATCCTGCAGCGCGAACTCGATCATGCAGATGATCATGCTGGTCGGGAATCACGCCTCGACGCGTCGTTTCGTCTTTCGTGGCGACGCGCGCCCGCTCGGAGATCTTAAGTTGTTGTTCGATAACAACTTAGGAGAGAGCGGGACTGCAGCGCTCCCGAGCGCGCTCGCCTACCTCAAGTAAGTCGCGCGCCGCAGCGACGGCTCCTTGCGTTTCGGATCGGACCGCGCTGGAGTGCGCGCGCCCCCGGAACCGAAGGAGGATGACGCCATGGAGCGCAAGCTCTCCCGCGGCCTCGATGCACTGCTCCCGAAAACGTTGACGAGCGAGCCCGCGAACGAGGGTCCGCAGTCAATCCCCATCGCGTCGATCCGACCGAACCCGCGCCAGCCGCGCCTCGAGTTCGCGACCGAGGGGCTGGACGAATTGAAAGCATCGATTGCCCGGGACGGACTGCTCCAGCCCATCGTGGTGCGCCGCGTCGCTGACGGCTTCGAATTGATCGCGGGGGAGCGCCGCACGCGCGCGTGTCGCGCGCTCGGCATGACGCACATCCCGGCGATCGTTCGTCGCGCCGAGGACGAACAGCAGCTCGTGCTCGCGCTGGTCGAGAATCTGCAGCGCCGAGACCTGAACGCCATCGAAGAGGCGAAGGGATTCGCCGCGCTGCTCCAAGACTTCGGGATCACGCACGAAGAGGTGGCGAAGCGAGTCGGGAAGGAGCGCTCGACGATTACGAACGCTGTGCGACTCCTCGACCTGCCGGACGGGATCCAGGCCGATGTTTCACGTGGAACCTTGAGCGCCGGTCACGCGCGCGCGCTGCTCCCGCTCGTCGGCAAGCCCGGCTTGATGGCGGTCCGCGAGCGGATCCGCGTCGAGAGCCTCAGCGTGCGGGCCACCGAAGCGGCCGTGCGCGACGTGCTCGAGAAACTGGCCGGGTCCGGCGGGCTCGATCGCGACCGGCGCGCGGGCGGTCGAATGGCTTCGAAGGACCCGGCGCTCCGGGACCTCGAGGATCGCCTTCGACGGAGCTGGAACTCACGCGTCTCGGTGCGCGCGCGCGGCCAGAGCCACTCGCTTACCTTCCACTGTGCGACGCGAGCCGAATTCGATCGGCTCTTGGCTCGACTCGACGCCAGCGGTGGGCGCCGAGGAGGCCGCGAACGAGCACAAGAGATTGAAGATTAACGAATTGCGCCGAGATCGGCGCCTTCCGTGATCGCGGTGACCGGGATCGCCTTCGCCAGCGATCGGCCATCTTTCTTCGTCTCTCGAGCCGACGCCTGCTGCAGGAGCTCGAGCCCTCCCGTGACGCCGCCGCAGACCACTTCCGCGTCGTCCGTGTAGGGGTCGTCGCGGAGCTCGATCCGCACCTTCATCCGCACCGCCGGATCCTTCGGCCCCGGTTCCGGCTGACGCAGGATGCTCACCGCGCCCTTGAAGTGCGACAGGCCGTTCCGATCGGTGACGATTCCGCGCAGCGATGCGGGCGGCTTCTTCGTCTCATCGGGAGCAGATGCAGCCGGCTCTTTCGGGTCAGCCGCCGCCGCCGGGGCCGGAGCGGCCAGCACGACGTAGGCGTCGCGAACGGCCTCTTCGATGCTCCAACCCGTCGCGCCAGAGGCACGAATCGCTTCGAGCAGCGCCTTCGATGCGGTCGGGGCCTGATCGACATACAAGCCGATCCGAACCTCTCCGAGCTCGGTGGTCAGGCTGAGCGACTTGCCAGCGTCGATCGTCGGGTTCTGCGTGCGCGGCGGGTGCGCGGCAATGAACTGGGCCTCGCCGGTGGCAAGATCGAGCAACTTCTGAGCGCCTCCGTCCCGCACCCGCGCGTTGTCGGGAAACTCCCGGATCAATCGCTGCGCGAGTTCGCGCGACTTGTCGAACTGTTTGTCCGACAGCGCTTTCCGAGCGGCAACGAAGAGCGCCCAAGGCTCCGCCTTCGTCCCCTTCGCAGCTCCCGAAGGATCGACGTCGTCGCGGACGGGGCTCTGCGTCGGCTGCCAGAGCGCTTCCCAACCCGCACCCTCGGTCGCACCCGAGCGCGAAGAGATGAAGTGCCACGCGACGATCACGAGCACGAGCAGGAGGACGCCGCCGAGAATCCGATTGCGCTGCCGCGACCAGAACTCCGCACCCATCCATTGATCGAGCGAACTCTCCGGCACTGACATCGCGACAGGCTCCCGCGTCCTCGAACTCGAGGGTGAACACGAAAGCGTGCGATTCTAGGCTTCGGCGTCCATTCCGCCAGGGCGCGTCGTCCGGGAGACATCGTGCGCGAACGCGGCAGAGTCGGAGCGTGTCCGAAATGCGGCGCAGCGATCGCCGCCGGGGAGGTCGCGCGCGACGGGCTCATCCACAGCCGCGGCCGCGCGGCCGGCGGACCGTTCTACACCCTCGCGTGTCATGAATGCGGCGAAGCGCTCGCCGCCGAGCGCGTGAGCAGCGATGCATTTCGAATGTCGAGGAAGCAGGATCTCGCGATCGGAGGCGTCGTCTTGCGCGCGCTCAGCTCTTTCATCGCGGCGCCGGCGCGCCGCGGGCCTGCTCGGGGCGCGCCGAGCGAGCCGCGCTCCGCGCCGTTCCGGCGGCCGGAACGCGCCGCGGCACCCGCGGGATCCGCCGAACCCGTGGTGTCGTCGTCACGATTCGCGAACGAACTCGCGCTTCTCGGGCTCGAGTCTCCCGCGACGATGCAGGACGTGAAGCGCCGCTTCCGCCAACTCGCGAAAGAGTTCCACCCCGATCGATTCCAGCGCGCGTCTCCCGAATCGCGCCAGCGAGCGCAGGACATGTTCGTCCGAATCTCTTCCGCCTATCACGCGATTCTGGCAGCGACGCGTTGAGCACGCCGTCCCACACGCGGACTCGCTGGTAGGATGTCGGCCCCAACGAGCACCCGGCAGAAACCGAAGATGTACGCATCGGCACTCGAGCACCCGACGCTCGTCCTCAACCGGAACTGGACGGTGGTCAACGTCGTTCCAGTTCGCCGCGCGCTGATCCTCGTCTGTCGGAACGCCGCGCGAATCATCGCGCCGGAGACCTACGAAACTCACGACCTCAGTTCATGGGCGCGGCAGGCGATCGGCGCCGACGAGTCGTCGATCCGCTTGGTGTCGCGCGCCATCCGCGTGCCCGAGGCGATCGTGCTCGTCACGTATGAGCGCCCGCCGCAGCAGCACGTCCCGTTCACGCGACGCAATTTGTATCGACGCGATGCGAATACCTGTCAGTACTGCGGCCGCCGACCGGGCACCGAAGAGCTGTCGATCGACCACGTGGTGCCGCGTTCGCTCGGCGGACGATCGAGCTGGACCAACTGCGTGCTCGCGTGCGTTCGATGCAACATCCGGAAGGGCAGCCGCGCTCCGTCGGAAGCCGGCATGAAGCTCCTCCGAAAGCCGTTCAAGCCGCGATGGATGCCGCAGATCACGTTGCCCCCGGGGCTCGTGAAGCGCTCGTGGCCGCAGTTCATCTCCGACCGTTACTGGGAAGTCGAGTTGACCGATTGAAGTACCGATCGAACCGAGTTCGGCGTTCGCGCCGACGTGCGCTGCTGAGCAAAGGAATCACGCAATGAAGAGGATCCTCGTCATCGTCTCGTTGGTCGCGCTCGCGACCGGCGCGGTCGCCGGCAAGAGCGCGCTCGCGCAAGCCCCCACTCAGGCCGGACAGAAGGAGTCCGGCGACCAAGAGTTCACTCGCAAACGCGGCGAGGTGAAGGACGGCGACGTCGATGCGCTGTTCTCGCTCTACACGTGGGCGAAGGCGAACGGCATCAAGAAGACGAAGACCGATGCCGTCCTGCGCGACATCATCAAGATCAACCCGAACCACGAGCAGGCGCGCGATCTCCTCGGCTACGTGCGCTACCACGATGAGTGGGTGACGGCGAAAGAGAAGGAGCGCCGCGAGATCGAGGACCAGCGCAAGGAAATGGAAGCGAAGGGGATGGTCCTCCTCGACGGCAAGTGGGTCACGAAGGAAGAGAAGGAAAAGGCCGAGCACGAGAAGGCCGGCGAGACTCTCGTCGAAGGCGTGTGGGTGAAGAAGGGCGACATCGAGAGGAAGAAGGCCGAGCTCGAGCTGCAGAAGGCGATCGAAGAGCACAAGGCGAAGGGCGAGTACCTCGTCGGCACCGACAAGTGGGTGCCGAAGGCCGAAGCCGAGAAGTACTACGCCGATCCCGCGCACCCCTACGCCGCCATCGGCGAGCACGTCGTGCTGCGCACCACGAAGGGGATCGAGTTCGGCGAGAAGTCGCTCGTGACGGCCGAGGGCGTGTATCGCCGTGCGAAGGAGTTCTTCGGCAAGGAGCCGAACCTCGCGAACGGCAAGCTCGAGATCTTCGTCGCGTCCGAGCTCAACCAATACAACGAGCTCGGCAACCAACTGAACGCCGACGAGAAGTCCTCGAACTACCACGCGTTCACGTCGCCGTGGATCGCCGACCCGAACGACAAGAAGCGGATGCAGATCACCGGGGTGTCCTTCTACTTCCGCGATGCGAAGACCTCGGACATCTATCTGAGCCACGCGGCGGGCGAACTCTTCGTCCAGCACCTGCTCGGTCCGAGCCCCGCCGACACGCCGCCGCGGTGGTTCATCGACGGCATCGCGAGTTACTTCGAAGGCTGGGCCGACCCGAAGCTGTTCGCGTGGAGCCGCGACAACCTTCGCAGCCAGGGCGACATCCTGAAGCTGAAGACGCTGCTCCAGGGGTACACGCCCACCGAGCAGCAGGTCCGCAACGCCGGCCTCGTCATCGCGTTCTTGAAGAGCCCGAGCTGTCCGGCCGACCTCTCGAAGGAGTTCTCGAACGCGGTCGCCGCGGTGGTCGACGGCCAGAAGATCTCGAAGGCCTTCCGCGCCCTCGAGAAGTCCATGATCAAAGCCGAGGACGCGTTCGTTCAGTTCGCGAACAGGTAACGAAGAAGACCCTGTGCCGATCCGGCGCAGGCGGCGATCGCGCCCCCCGCCGGATCGGTTGCGTTCATGGGTCGATCGATCGGTGCGTCGCCGATCGCCGAACGCGCGAAGCTCCGCGCTAGTGGCATTCGAAACACAAGTTGCGGTGCGCGATCGGCGTGGAGCCCGCTCCGTCGAGTCCCAATCGCGCGGCCCTCGCCCTTGCGGGACCGACGGCACCGCCGTTGCGCTCGGACGCCGCCCCTTGACCCCGATTCGAGCACGACGCCACGTGCGGGTGGCCGCTCGATCCTCTCACGGACCTCTCGCTCAGTGGAGATCGCAATGTCTTCCGTCCTGCCCCGAATCGTCGCAAAGGCCCGCGTTCTCGCGGCCGCTTCCGCCTTCGTCGCCGGACTCGCGTCCGTCGCGTTCGCCGGCGGCGCGAACTCCGTCGACCGACTCCTTCCGCCGGACACGTTGTTCGTGTTCTCCGTCGACGACGACGAGGCCTATCAGAAGTCTCTCGAGGGGATGCCGTTCAACCAGATCATGAAGGAGGAGGAGGTCGTCGCCTTCCTCGAGAAGCCGCGCGCCGCGATCAAGGATGCGATCAACGAGCTCGCTGCGAAGTTGAAGGAGCAGGAAGGGTTCGAAAACTTCGATCTGTCACCCGAGAAGCTGTTCGCCGGAAAGTACGGCCGCGTCTTCTTCGGTCTGACGCACGTCGGTATGCCGTCGCCGGAGACCGGCAATCCGATCCCCGACCTCGGGCTCGTCGTCGGCATCGAGCGCCGTGAAGGCGCGCCCGACTGGCAGGGCCTCTTCAAGGACGTCCTCGGCCGCGTCACGGGGAAGATGCCGCCGGAAATGGCGATGAAGTTCGAGACCGTCGAGAAGGACGGCGTGACGTTCGAGCAGCTCGTCGGCGGACCGAGCGAGCGCCCGCCGATCGTGATGGGGACGGTGGGCAACCTGCAGCTCTTCTCCATGAGCCCGGCGACTCTGGGCGCGATCATGTCCCGCGCGTCGGGCAACGCGCAGGGCAAGTCGCTCGCGGACAACCCCGTGTACCAGCGCTGCGCGAAAAACGTCGGCATCGACAGCCCGGCGGCCGCGCGCTTCTACGTCAACTGCGATGCGGGCATGAAGGTCGCCCTTGCCGCGGTCAAGCTCGGGCTGCAGGCGTCGGGCAAGACGGAGTACATCCCGACGGTCGATCGCATCTTCGACATGTCGGGTCTCGCCGCGCTGAAGGCCGTTTCGGGCGCCGGCGAGGCGGTCGACGGCGTCGCGCACTCGCGGATGTTCTCGCTCGTCGAGGGACCGCGCACCGGTCTTCTCGCGGCCGCGCCGAGCAACGCGCTCGATCTCTCGCACCTGAAGTCGGTCCCGAAGGACGCGACGTCGCTCTCGCTGTCGCAGTTCGACTTCAGCGCGATCTACGACTTCGCGATGAACGTCTTCAAGGAGGTCGACGAGAAGGAGTTCAACTCGGCGATGGAGCAGCTGAAGGGCTTCGAGGCGATGATCGGTGGACAGGACAAGCCGCTGAACATCCGCAACGACCTCGTCGGCAACCTCGGCCCCGAGTTCATGTTCGTCTCGCCTCCGTCGAGCAGCGCGATGGTGCCGTCGATCCTCGCGATGATCGAAGTGAAGGACGCGACGGTCGCCGTCGACGCGCTGACGAAGGTGATCAACTTCGCCGGCCAGCAGTCGGGCGGCGAGGTCAGCATGAAGACGATCGACTACAAGGGCACGCCGATCCACCAGGTCGACATCCAGGGCACGCCGCTGCCGATCAGCCCGTGCTTCGCGGTGAAGGACAAGTTCCTCGTCTTCGCGCTCTCGACGGGCGACCTGAAGAAGCAGCTGCGCTCGGCGGAGAAAGCAGAAGCGGACATCACGTCGAAGGAGGACTTCCAGCGCTTCTGGAGCAAGGTGCCGAAGGAAGGCGTGACCTCGCTCAGCTACTCCGACGTCAAGGTTCAGGTCGAGAGCGGCTACGGCCAGGTCAGCACCTACCTGCCGATGTTGAACGCGATGGGTGACATCGAGCTGCCGATCGACCCGGCGCTGCTCCCGCAGCAGGAAGCGCTGACGAAGCACTTGTTCGGCTCGCTGACCTACAGCGTGAAGACGGAGGACGGCGACCTCGTCGAGGGTTACGGCCCGTTCGGCAGCGAGATCGTCGGCGCGGTTCTCAGCACGGCGGTCGGTGCCGGCGCGATCGTCGCAGTGCGCGCGGCGAAGGAAGAGATGGGGCACGTCGCGCCGGTCACGTCCGACGCCGGCGCTGCTCCGCGCCCGGTCGAGTCGCAGCCGATCGATCTCGTGCGCCAGGACCTCGGCAACCTGAAGGCCGGCGTCACCATCTACAAGCTGCAGCACAACCAGGCCATCCCGGAGCGCCTCGAGCAGATCCTCGAGCCGAGCGCCGACTACCCGCAGGGGTGCATCGGCAGCGAGAAGCTCCCGATCGACCCGTGGGGGAACGCCTACCTCTACAAGAAGACGGAGACCGGGTTCGTGATCTGGTCGATCGGTCCGAACGGACAGGACGAGGGCGGCGCGGGCGACGATATCGCGGTGAAGAAGTAGTCGTCGCACACGTCCGTGAGAACGGCCGGGGGGACGCTGCCAGTTGAGCGGCGTCCCCCCGGCCGTTGTAATCACGCGTCGGAGTTCGTCACGATGTCGCTCTTCGGACAGGTGGAGCAGGGGCACGCGAACGCACGCGCCGGCGGGTTCATCGGGCGCGTGCTCGCCGTGTTCGTCGGCGGCAACTACAACTCGCGCGCGCTCGTGATCCTCGGCCTCGCGTTGTTCATCGTCGGCGTCGTCTGGTGGATCTCGCAGAGCGTTTGGCCGCTCGGGCTCACGATCCTCGGCCTCGTGTGCATGCACCTCGCCGCGCGCAACCACGAACGGACGCTCGGACCGAAGGCGTGACCTCGGGCCGTCCGCGCCTCCGCGATCGGATCCTTCCTCCGCTCGTCTCGCTCCTCGGACCGGCGTTCGTGCGCGCGCTCGGCGCCACGTGGAAGGTGAAGCGCGTCGGCTTCGATCCGTTCGTCGAGCGTGGCGCAGGGCGTACGACGCGCCGCTACGTGATCGCGCTGTGGCACAACACGCTGTTCCCGCTCGCATTCGTCCACCGCGACGAGCAGGCGACCGTGCTCGTCAGTCAGCACGGCGACGGCGAGCTGATCGTGCGGGCGCTGAATGGGCTCGGGTTCCGCACCGCGCGCGGTTCGTCGACGCGCGGCGGAGCGCGCGCGCTGCGCGAGCTGCTCGAGATCGCGCGACACGGCAGTGGTGAGCTCGCGATCACTCCCGACGGCCCGAAGGGGCCCGCGCTCGTCGCGCAGGACGGGCTCGCGTTCCTCTCTGCCGCCACCGGGTTTCCCATCGTGCCGCTCGCGCTCGCGGCCAGCTCCGCGTGGCGCTTCCGGTCGTGGGATCGCTTCCAGGTGCCGAAGCCGTTCGCCCGCGTCGCGGTCGTCGCCGGCACTCCCATCGAAGTGCCGCGCGAAGCGATCGGCGGAGACCTTGCACCTTATTTGCGGAGATACGAGGCCGAGATGAGCGCCGCACTCGCCGCGGCGGAGCGCATCGTCGCGGAGGGCGCGTGACCGGCGCGCCGGAGAACCCTCGCGCACGCGTTCGAATCGGCACGGCGGGCTGGTCCTACCCCGACTGGAAGGGAGTCGTGTACCCGAAGCGACCACCGGCCGCGTTCGACGCGATGCGATACCTCGCCGCGTACGTGGACGAGATCGAGATCAACAACTCGTTCTACCGGCCGCTCGCTCCGGACGTGGCGCGCCGCTGGGTCGACGCGATCGCGGACCTCGACGGGTTCCGATTCACCGCGAAGCTGTACCAGGGCCTGACGCACCGGCCGCCGGCCGCGTGGGAGCCGGGCGACGTCGCCGCCGTGCGCGAAGGCTTCCGCGCACTCGAGGACGCGCGGCGGCTCGCGGCGATCCTGGTGCAGTTCCCGTTCTTCTTCGAGGCATCGCGCGCGTCGCTCGACCACCTCTCGCGGCTCGCCGCCGAGTTCCGCTCGACGCCGCTCGTGCTCGAGGTCCGCCACCGATCGTTCCTGCGGCGTGAAGTGCTCGAAGAGATCCGCGCTCTCGGGATGTCGTTCTGCGCCGCGGATCAACCGCAGGCGAAGACCTCGATCCCGCCGATCGCGATCTTCACGGGCCAAGTCGGTTACTTCCGACTGCATGGGCGTAATTCAGAGGCGTGGTTCAAGCGCGGTGCTTCGGTCGCGGAGAAGTACGACTACCTGTACTCTCCCGAAGAACTCTCGCGGCTCGAGCCGGTGATCGAAGAGATCGCGAAACGGACCGAATCGGTGCACGTCGTCGCGAACAACCACTTCCAGGGGAAAGGGCTCGTGAACGCGCTCGAACTGAAGGCGTGGTCGACGGGCGGACGCGTCGACGTGCCGGAGACCCTCGTCCAGGCGTACCCGCGACTCGCGGCGATCAGCGTCGAGCACGGCGGATGAGCGCGAGGCTCCACGTCCAGTTGATCACGCCCGCTGCGGTCGCCGGCCTGAGGCGGCGGCTCGCCGACGCGGGGTTCGAGCTCGGGGCCGCGCCGTTCGCGCACTTCTCGGCCACGAGCGAAGGCGTACGCGTCGTCGCGTACAAGAGCGGCAAGCTGGTCGCGCAAGGTGCCGGCGTCCCCGCGTTCCTAGAGCGCTTCGCGGAGGCGCTCATCGCGCCGGATCTGGACACAAACGGGCTCGCATCCGTCGCCGTCACGACGATCGGCAGCGACGAGTCCGGCAAGGGCGACTACCTCGGCTCACTCGTCGTTGCGGCGTGCCGGCTCGAACCGAAGGACGTCGCCGAAGTCCGCAAGCTCGGCGTGCGCGACTCGAAGCTCGCGGGCGACGCCGAGATCCGCGCAGTGACGACGGAGCTCTTGAAGCGCTTCCCGATCGCGGTCGTCGAGTACGAGCCCGAGGAATACAACCGCCTCCACCTCGAGACGGGCAACGTGAACGCGATGCTCGGCCGAGCGCACGGGCGTGCGATCAAGGAACTGCTCGCTCGCGGCGAATGTAAGCGCATCGTCGTCGATCGGTTCGGCGAGGAGAGCTGGGTGCGAAACAACCTCGGCGTCGCCGCGTCGGGCCTCGATCTCGTCGTCGTCCCGCGCGCCGAGGAAAACCCGGCCGTCGCCGCGGCGTCCTTCGTCGCCCGCGCGAGATTCCTTGCGTCGCTGGAGCGCGGCTCGGTGCGCGTCGGCGTGAAGCTCCTTCCCGGCGCGTCGGCGGCGGTCGAGGACTGCGCGCGGCGCGTCGTCGCGAGCGGTGGCCGCGCCGCGCTTGAGCGCGTGGCGAAGCTGCACTTCCGCACGACCGAGCGCGTGATCTCCGGCTCCGGCCGACCGCGCGAATGAACGATCGCGGCCGCGGCCGCGTGCTCGCGATCGGCGGCGCGTTCTACGCCGCGCTCGCGCTCGGCGGTCTCGCGTGGATGCACCTGCGCGGCGATCGGCTCGCCGAGCGGCTCCTGTCGCCCTACGCGCCGGCGGCCCTCGCGATTGCCGCGGGCCTCGCGTGCGGGGGTGCGTTCGTCGTCCTCGCCGAGATGCTCTTGCGGCGCGCGGCCTGGGCGGAGCGCCTGCGCGCCGAACTGCTCGAGATGCTCGATCCGTTGACCACGGGCGTCGCTCTCGGCGTCGCACTGGTGTCGGGCGTCGCGGAGGAGATCCTGTTCCGCGGAGCGCTGCAACCGGCGATCGGGCTGATCGCGACGGCGCTGGTCTTCGGGTTCCTGCACGGCGGACTCGGCCGCGCCTGGCGCGGGTGGGCGGCATTCGCATGCATCGCCGGCTTCGCGCTCGGTGGCCTCGAAAGATGGAGCGGCGGACTCCTCGCGCCGATGGTCGCGCATGTCACGATCAACGGCGTCGAACTCCTGATCCTCGCGCGGCGGCAAACCCGCCCGCGTTGATGAACGCACGGGCACCTGTTAACTTCGCCGCGCCCGACGTTGTTGCCCGTCCCAGCCGAGAGCCGATGTCATGAAGCCCGCCGGCGACGCCCCTTCGACCGCATCCAAGGCCTCGAAAGGCCGGTCGCTCGCCGGGCGTGACATCATCTCCGTGCGCGACATCGAGACCCGCGACCTCCTGCGGATCCTCGACGCCTGCGAGCGCTTCGACACGATCGATCGGCCGATCCTGAGCGGCAAGATCCTCGGCTGCCTGTTCTTCGAACCCTCGACCCGCACGCGCCTGTCGTTCGAGGCCGCGATGGCGCGGCTCGGCGGCCAGTCGATCGGCTTCGCCGACGCCGCGATGACGTCCGTCTCGAAGGGCGAATCGCTCGCCGACACGATCCGGATGGTCGAGAACTACTGCGACATCATCGTGATCCGGCACAAGCACGAAGGCGCCGCACGACTCGCGGCCGACTCCACCGCTCTCCCGGTCATCAACGGCGGCGACGGAGCGAACCAGCATCCGACGCAGACGCTGCTCGACCTCTACACGATCCGCAAGCTGCACCGCCGCGTCGATGGCCTTCGCGTCGCGTTCCTCGGCGATCTCCGCTACAGCCGCACCGTGCACTCGCTGATCGACACACTCGCACGGTTCGGCAACGAGCTCGTGCTTGTTTCGCCACCGCAGCTGCGACTCCCGCCCGACCTGCTTCATGAGCTGTCGCGCCCGGGGGTGCAGATCCGCGAGGAGTTCGACCCGAGCGTCCTGCCGAAGGACGTCGACATCCTCTACACGACGCGCATCCAGAAAGAGCGGTTCCCGGATCAAGTCGAGTATGAGAAGGTGAGGAACGCCTACCGGCTCGACCGCCGCGCGCTCTCGATCTACACGCGTCCGGTCACCGTGATGCACCCGTTGCCGCGCGTGAACGAGATCTCGACCGACCTCGACGACTACGAGGGGTCCGCATACTTCCTGCAGGCGAAGAACGGCGTGACGGTCCGCAAGACGCTGCTCTCGCTCCTCCTCGGAGCCGCCGATGCCGAGTGATCGAGTGCTCCACGAAGAACGCGCGATCAAGGTCTCGGCGCTCCGCCAGGGCACGGTGATCGACCACCTCAGGAAGGGCACCGGGCTGCGCGTACTGCAGGTCCTCGGCCTCTCGAGCTCCGGCTTCGTCGCGATCGGCCTCAACCTCGAGTCGAGCAAGCTCGGGCACAAGGACCTCATCAAGATCGAGAACCGCGAGCTCACGCAGGAAGAGACCAACAAGATCGCGCTGCTCTCGCCCGAGGCGACGCTCTCGATCATCCGCGAGTTCAAGGTCGTGTCGAAGCTGCGCCCGCAACTCTCCGACGTGATCGAAGGCGTGTTGCGCTGCGTGAACCCCGCCTGCATCTCGAATCACGAGCAGCTGAGGACGCGGTTCAAGTTGCTCGAGCGCTCACCGCTCCGTCTGCGGTGCACCTTCTGCGAGCGCGCGATCCCCGAGCAGGAGATCGACCTGCTCTGAGGTCGACCGCCGTCTCGCGCCCGACACCAAGGAGATCGAAGTGGCCCTCACGAACCCCGCCATCCGCACCGTCGTCGACGGCTACGACGTCGCCGCCGAACTCGCGCGCTACGCGTTCCCCGACGTCGAGATCGCCGGCGCGCGGCTGAACCGCGGCACCGCGCGCGTCAGCGTGACCGGATCGCCCGACGACGACGTCGCGGAACGCGCGCGCCGCGCCCATCACGAGCGCTTGTTCACGACGACGCACGGCGACGGCGCGCCGGTGCTCGAGCTCGGCTTCCCGATCGCCGGCCACTACGCGATGGCGCGCAACGGCGTCCACTTCGACGCCTACCTCGGAGTCGCACAGAAGCTGTTCGACGAGAACCATCCGTTGCTCTTGCGCGCGGTCGACCGCCTGCGCGACTTGCGACTCGCGCTGCGCCGCGAGATCGCGACCGACGACTATTTCTCCGCGCGGCCGGGACTCGACGGCATCGTCACTTCTGCGATGTTCGCGCAATTGCTTTCCGAGCTCGCGAACGCTGCGTTCCCTCGGCCGGGCGGTTGGCGCGTGTTCTTCTCGAACAGCGGGACCGAGGCGAACGAGGCCGCGATCAAGCTCGCGCAGCGCGCGCGATACAAGCGACTGATCGCGAAGTACGGCGCCGACGTGATCGCGAAGACGATGGCGCAGCTCGACATCGGCACCGTCCCCTACTTCAAGAGCGCGGCGGGACAGGACCCGCTGTACGCCGACTACCCGTTCTTCTTGATCGCGTGCGAGGGCTCCTTCCACGGACGCACGCTCGGCGCGCTGCACCTCACGCGTTCGAAGAAGGTGCATCACGTCGGGTACTCGAAGTTCCGCTGGGTGAGACACGTCGGCTTCAACTCGTCGCCTGACGTGCTCGACACGCTGGTCGACGCGCGCCCGCTGAACGAGATCGTCGCGGCGCCGGGCGGCGTGCGCGCGGTGCTCGATCGCGGACAGGTGCCGGCGGAGCTCGTCGCCTTGTTCGCGATCGAAGGGTTCCAGGGCGAAGGCGGCTACCGGCTCGCCGACGTGAAGTTCGTCGCCGGCGTGAAGGCGACCTGCGTGCGCCACGACATCCTCTATCTCGCCGACGAGGTGCAGTCGTTCGGTCGCACCGGCGCGTTGTTCGTCCACGAACACCTTCGCACGGCGCCCGACCTCATCACGATCGCGAAGAGCGCGTGGGTCGGCGTCACGCTCGCGCCCGCGGAGCTGAACGACCTGCTCGAGACCGGTTGGCACTCGAACACGTGGGGCGGCGGCAAGGTGTTCGACAACACGATCGGGTACACGGTCGTGAAGACACTCACGAGCCACCCCGACCCGTTGTTCCACGGGAAGACCTACCTCGAGAACGAGCGCATCAAGGGCGAATACCTGCGCGAGCGCCTCGCGATGCTTGCCGAGCGACATCCGACGCTCGTGACGGGCTTCTCCGGCCTCGGCTGCATGTTCGGCGTCACGGTGAAGCGGCGCGAAGAGATGATCCAGCGCGCGTGGAAACACGGCCTCAAGCTGCTCGGCGCGGGCGCCGGCGGCGATGAGGCCCGCCTTCGCATCCTGTTCCTCGCCGACGTGATCACGAAGGAGATCGACGACTTCGTCGCCGCGTTCGACGGCGTGCTCGCCGAAATGGAGACCGGCTGACACGATCTTCATCGAGAGCTATCATCGCGGCCCGCGGCGCGGCTTCGCCGCCGCGGGTGGGGCGGGCCGGCAACTATGTGCGGATTCATCGGGATCGTTCGACCGTCGGGAGCCGTGCTCCCTGAGCTGGTCGATGGGTTGATCGCGATCCAGCACCGCGGGCAGGACGCCGCGGGGATCGCGACGTTCGACGAGCGCTTCCATCTGAAGCGCGGCGCCGGCCTGGTGCGCGAGGTGTTCAAGAGCGAGGACGCGCCCATTCTGCGCGGCACCTCCGGTATCGGACACGTGCGCTACCCGACGACCGGCGGCGGCGGGGCTGAAAACGCCCAGCCCTTCGTCCTCACGCACCCCTACGGCATCGCTCTCTGCCACAACGGCAACCTGACGAACATCCACGACCTGACCGAGTCGCTGCAGAGCGAAGACCATCGGCTGATGAACTCGACCTGCGACGCCGAGATCATCCTGAACGTGATCGCTCACGAGCTCGAGCGCCGCTCGCCCGCACCGTTCACGGCGGAACTCCTGTTCGACTCCATCCGCGCGTCGTTTCGGCGCCTGAAGGGGGCCTACTCCGTCGTCGGAATCGTCGCGGGGAAGGGGCTGTTCGCGTTCCGCGACCCCGCTGGCATCAAGCCGATCCTCTTCGGCAGGCGGGAAGAGAACGAAGGCACCTCCTGGTGCGTCGCGTCCGAGAGCGTCGTCCTCGACCTTCTCGACTTCCACAAGCTCGAGAACCTCAAGCCGGGCGAGGCCTTCTTCAAGGCCTTCGATGACTCGCCGCCGGTGCGCAAGGAGCTCGTCCCGGGCGACCACAGCCCCTGCCTGTTCGAGTACGTCTACTTCGCGCGGCCCGACTCCTTCCTCGACAAGGTCAGCGTGTACAAGACACGCCTGCGCCTCGGTCAGAAACTGGCAGAACTCTGGAAGAAGACCGGTCTTCAGGCAGACGTCGTGATCCCGATCCCGGAATCCGCGACGACCGCGGCGATGTCCATGGCCCGCGAGCTCGGGGTCAAGTACCGCGAGGGGTTCGTCAAGAACCGCTACATCGGCCGCACCTTCATCATGCCGAACGACCGGCAGCGCAAGTCGTCCATCCGAGCGAAGTTGAACCCCATTCAGATCGAATTCGACGGCAAGAACGTGCTCCTCGTCGATGACTCGATCGTGCGCGGCAACACCTCCCGGCAGATCGTCCAGCTCGCGCGCGCGTCGGGGGCCAGGAAGGTGTACTTCGCCTCGTACTCGCCTCCGCTCCGCCACCCGTGCGTGTACGGCATCGACATGTCGACCAAGAACGAGTTCGTCGCGAAGGGTCGCGGACCGGAGGAGATCGCTCGCGAGATCGGCGCGGACTTCGTCCTGTACCAGTCGCTCGAGCACCTCGAGGACGCGACGCGCGAGGGCAACGCGGACCTGAAGAAGTTCTGCAACGCCTGCTTCACGGGCCACTACCCGACCGGGGACGTCACCCCCGACATGCTGGCCAAGATCGAAGGCGATCGCCTCGAGTACCACAGAGAACCCGCGTCGAAGTCGTAACGCACGAATTCACAAGCGCTTGACCGCGCGGCCCGAAATCGGCTTTGACTCACCCGACGACGCGGGATTGAATGTGGCCCGCTTCGTTCTTCAGGAAGAGGTCCGGCGGTCCGACAGTCTCTCCCCGTGGACACTTCGCCCGCCTCGTCCCTCATGAATGGCGTAACCGTGCGTGGACGTCGACTTGACGTGCTCAGCCAATTGCCCGTCGCGCATCCGGAGCGCCCCGACTTCGGAAGGGGTCCGATGAAGAGCACGAACCTCACGGTGCTGAAGTTCCGGTGCGACAACCGGGACTGCAGCTTCGAGATCTACGTCAACCAGCACAACAACGTGCTGATCCACTACAACGTCAACATGAGCGCGCTGCTCGAGTGGAAGTGCCCGGAGTGCTCGAAGGGCTTCCTCCGGTATGCGCCGACCAACGCGAAGTACGAGTACCAGCTGGTGAAGAAGGAGAAGCGGACCGCCGAGAACGAGAAGGAGCAGAGCGGTCACGCGGAGCCGGGCGCCCGAGACGATCAGGGCGGCGCCGCCGAAGCCTGACGCCCCCCGCGTCCGGCCAAGACCTCAACCCAGGAGCTTCGCCAACTCCGCGAACTCGTCCCGCGAGAGATGCGGTTGCAGCTTCACCGCCACCTCGCGGTGGTACCAGCGCAGCCATTCACGCTCCGGCCCCTCGAGCAGGCCGTCGTCGATCAGCTTCGGATCGAACGGGATCCACGTGAGAGGTGCGAAGCCGAGCCACTTCGGGCCGCCGTTCCTGCCGACATCCTTCACGAAGTAGAGGTTCTCGAGGCGCACGCCGCCGAAGCCGGCTTCGTAGTACCCGGGCTCGATCGACGTCACCATCCCGGCCTTCAGGCCGAACGACGCCGCCGTGCGGCGGCTGGTCTCGGCGATCGTGAACGGTCCTTCGTGCACGTTCAGGAACGCGCCGACTCCGTGGCCAGTGCCGTGGTCGTAGTTCAGCTGCTCCGACCACATCGGCGAGCGCGTCACCGCGTCGATCATCGCGCCCGAGCAGCTCTCGGGGAACTGCTGCCGCGCGCCGCGAATGTGGGCTTTCAGCACCAGCGTGTACTTCCGCTTCTGCTCCACGGTCGGTTCGCCGACGATCACGGTGCGCGTGTCGTCAGTAGTGCCGCCGTCCATCTGGATCCCCGAGTCGATGATGAACAGGTGACCGGCCTCGAGCCGCGTGTCGTCGGCGCCGCCGTAGTGGATGATCGCTCCGTGCGGCCCCGTCGCGGCGATCGTGTTGAACGAGAGCCCGCGGTAGCCGGGGATCTCCGCGTACAACCGCTCGATCTCGCCGAGGAAGCGCTTTTCTGTGACTGCGCGGGCCGCGACGGTCTCGCGGCGCAGCCAGAGGATCGCGCGCGTCTTCGCGACGCTCGCCAGCAGGTTCGCGTGCTGCATGCACTCGAGCTCGGCCGCGTTCTTCTCCGCCTTCGCGGCCTCGATCGGCGACAGCTGGCGCGCAACGAGCACCAGCCCGTTCTCCTCGAGCCGGCGGAGCACGGAGAGCGTGACGCGATCCGGGTCGAGCGAAACGCGACGCGCCTTGATCGTGGCGAGGAACGGCAAGAACTCCTCGTACCGGTGCGCCGAGAACCCCTTCACATCCGCGCCGAAACCGAGCGGAAGTCTGTGTTCCGGCGCGCGCACGAACAGGTGAACCGTCTCGGCGTCGAGATACAGCCACGCCTCGAAGACCGGGTTGTACGGCACGTCGTCCGTCGACCGCAGGTTGGTGATCCACGCGATTTGATCGAGGCGCACGACGACCAGTGCGTCCGCGCCGTCGTCCGCGAGTCGCTTGCGGATCGCCACGACCTTCTCGCCGAACGTGGCGCCGGTCCACTCGCGCGGGCACTCGATCAACGCGCTCTGCGGCGAGCTCGGCCGATCGCTCCACGCCGCGTCGACGAGGTTCTCCGTGATCGGCATCCATCGCGCGTTGCCGGACGTGACCGCGGCGGCGTACGCCTCGGCGGTCGACACCGGCAGCACCGCCGGATCGAACCCGACGACGAAGCGGTCGGAGTGCTTCCGCGCGAGCTCCTTCAACGTCTGCGGCAGGCCCTTCACACCGGGCACGCCCACCTTTCGCAGCTCGATGCCGCTGCCTTCCAGCTCGCGCGAGGCCTGCAGGTGATATCGGCCGTCGGCGAAGAGGAAGGTCTCCGAGTCGTCGGCGCCGACCAAGAGCTCGCCCGCGGAACCGGTGAAGCCGGACAGCCACTGGCGGCGCAGACGCGACGGTGGGAGGTACTCGTCGAGGTGCTCGTCCGCGTGCGGAACGAGGTAGTGGGTGAGCCCGCGCTCGCTCATCGAACGCCGCAGCGCGGCGATGCGCTCTCGGACGAGATTCATGACAAGAGCATAGCGGCGCGAAACGAGCGGGACGGCCGGC
>CAZOLL010000007.1:0-22738 GCA_964580365.1 uncultured Phycisphaeraceae bacterium | reverse complement strand
CTCGACGAA
Source organism: uncultured Phycisphaeraceae bacterium (assembly GCA_964580365.1). Classification (GTDB taxonomy): domain Bacteria; phylum Planctomycetota; class B15-G4; order B15-G4; family JADJEK01; genus CAZBOK01. The sequence continues at coordinate 22,729 of CAZOLL010000007.1, read as the reverse complement.
TCCGGACGAAACCTCGCGCGCTCGCCCGACCCGACCGCCTCGCGGTAGGCTCTCCGCCATGCTTCCGGCCAAAGACGCGCTCGCGCGCCTGCGCGACGGCAACCGTCGCTTCGTTTCCAACGTGCGCGCCGTCGCCGCGCTGTCGTCGCACGATCGCCGCGCCGAGCTGACGTCCGGGCAGGAGCCGTTCGCGATCGTGCTCGGCTGCTCGGACTCGCGCGTGCCGGCCGAAATCGTCTTCGACCAGGGGCTCGGCGACCTGTTCGTGATCCGCGTCGCGGGCAACATCGTCGCGCCGTCGCAGGTCGGCAGCGTCGAGTTCGCGGCCGACCGGTTCGGCACGCGGCTCGTCGTCGTGCTCGGCCACACGCAGTGCGGCGCGATCCTCGCCACGATCGAGGACCTGCGCCGGCCGGCCGAGAACTCCTCCCGCAACATCAAGTCGATCGTCGACCGCGTGAAGCCGAGCGTGGCGGGCCTGATGACCTCCGAAGTCGCGAAGGACGCAGACGCGCTCGTGCACGCCGCGATCCGCGCGAACGTCCGCGCGTCCGTCGACCACCTGCGCCACGGGTCGCCGCTGCTCGAAGCGCTGATCGAGCGCGAGGGCCTCGTCGTCGTCGGCGCGGAATATTCGCTCGAGTCCGGCGAGGTCGACTTCTTCGAATGCCCGCAATGACGGGCGAGCGCGCCAGCATGGGACGCGGCCGGCTCGAGGCGTTCAGCGACGGCGTCATCGCGATCCTGATCACGATCATGGTGCTCGAGCTGCACGCGCCGCACGGCACGGCGCTGTCCGACCTCGCGCCGCTCCTGCCGACCTTGCTCGCCTACGCGCTCAGCTTCGTCTACCTCGGCATCTACTGGAACAACCACCACCACCTGCTGCACGCCGTGAAGTCGGTGGACGGCCACGTGCTGTGGGCGAACCTGCACCTCTTGTTCTGGCTGTCGCTCGTGCCGTTCGCGACCAGTTGGATGGGCGACGCGCACTTCGCGGCGATGCCCGTCGCCGCGTACGGCGCGGTGATGCTGCTCGCTGGAGTCGCGTACTACCTCCTCACGCGCGCACTGCTCGCGACCAACGGCGTGGACTCGACGCTCGCGAACGCGATCGGGCGCGACCGCAAGGGGAAGTTGTCGGTCGCGTGCTACGCCGCCGCGATCGCGCTCGCGTTCGTGCACCCGGGCCTCTCGTGCGCGATCTACGTGCTCGTCGCGGCGATCTGGTTCGTGCCCGACCGGCGCATCGAGAAGATGTTCACGAAGTGACGGGAGGGCGCTCCGTGCGGCGATCGACACTCAGCAGCTTCGTCGTGCTCTCCATCGCCGTGATCGGCGTGACCGCTTGTCGCGTGATCCCGAAGAACGCGTCGCTCGGTCCGAGCGCGTGGCCAAAGCCCGAGCGCGACGACGCCTTCGCGCGGAACGCAATCCTCGGCGGGCAGAACCAGCTCGCCACGAGCGAGCGCGGCGTGATCGCCGGCACGACCGGCGCGCCGGCGGTGCGCGCCGGACTCGAAGCGTTGCGCAAGGGCGGCAGCGCGATGGACGCCGCGCTCACGACCTCGCTCGCGCAGATCGCGCTCGCGATGGGTTGTTGGGTCAGCTATGGCGGCATCCTCACGGCCGTCACCTATGACGCGCGCACCGGCAAGATCGAGAACCTGAACGCCGCGTGGCAGACGTTTTCCGGCGAGACCGAACCGGCGACGATCCCGAAGCACGTCAAGTCCGGCGCGTCCACGCCGAGCGGGCGCACGGCGCTCGTGCCCGGGTACATGGCCGGCGTCGAAGCGGCGCACCGGCGCTTCGGCAAGCTCCCCTTCTCCGAGCTGTTCGGCCCGGCGATCGAGATCGCCGAGGATGGGTTCGAGCTGCCCGCTTTCCACGCGAAGCTGATCGAGTCGCGGAAGGCCGTGCTGTCGCGGCTCGACGAGACGCGCCGGGTGTTCACGAAGCCAGACGGCTCGTTCTACGTCGAAGGCGATCGCTTCCGTCAGCCGGAGCTCGCGGCGACGCTCCGCCACGTCGCGACCGAAGGATCGAGCTGGATGTACCGCGGTCCGTGGGCGAAGCGCTTCGTCGAGCTCGTGCGCCGCGAGGGCGGCAAGGTCAGCGAGGAAGATCTCGCGAACTACGCGGCGACCTGGACTGAACCCGTCACGACGACGTTTCGCGGCTTCGCGGTCCACGCGCACGGGCTGCCCGCGCAGGGCGGAGTGAACGTCATCGAGGCGCTGAACCTCGCGAACGCCGCCGACCTCGCGTCGCTCGGCCCGCCCACCGCCTCGGCCGAGGCGTTCTTCTGGCAGAGCGAGATCGGCAAGGCGATGTCGCTCTCGTTCCTCGACCCGATGACCGGCGCGTTCCTGCTCGGCGGCCGCCCCGCGGGCCTCGCCGATCGTCTGAAGCCGGAGCACGCCGCGCGGCTGTGGACGATGATGGAGGACGGCAACTTCGCGCTCACCGGCGTTCCCGAGGAGGCGAGCACGAAGCACTCCGACGCGGTCGTCGCGATCGACGCCGAGGGCAACGTCGTCGCGCTGGTGCACACGATCAACTGCGCGAGCTGGGGCGAGACCGGCATCTTCGTCGACGGCGTGTCGATCGGCGACGCGGCGGCCGACCAGCAGGATCAGATCGCGCGCGCCGGGCCCGGACAGCGCCTTCCCGATCCGACCGAGCCGCTGATCGTCACGAAGGACGACAAACCGTTCGCCGCATTCTCGTCGATCGGCTCCGGGCTGCACCAGAGGACGCTCTCGGTGTTGATGAACGCGCTCGGCTCCGGAATGTCGCTCGAGGACGCGGTGAACGCGCCGTCGATCCACCTGCCGGAGTTCGACGAGACCGGCAAGAGCCGTCCGGTCGTGTTCGAAGGCGACTTCGATGCGGCGTTGATCGATCGAGTGCGCGCGCTCGGCCTCGACGTGAAGGTCGTTCCCAAAGCCGGCGGCAGCGCGTGGCGCGGCTACGTCGTCGGGGCGTGCATCGACGCGGCTACCGGACGGCGCTCCGCGATCGCGACCGACACGCTGAATGCGCGCGCGCTCGGAGATGCGGATCGATGACCGCTCTTGCCGCGGGCGACGCCGCGAAGCGCGCGCGTCACGGCAACCTCGCGCCCATCGTCTCCACGAACCGCCCGAGGATCTTGTAGGTCATCCCCCAGATCACGTGCGGGTCGCGGCGGATGCCGGGCATCACCACGTTCTCGACACCCTTGGTCCAGCGGTACTGCGTCTTGTTCGCCGGGTCGAGCAGCGTGGTCATCGGGATCCACAGCACCGAGGCGACCTCGGAGCTGAGCGTGACCCGTGGCTTCTCGTCGAGCGCGAACACGAACGGCGAGACGATGAGCGGCCATTTGCGAGAGCCCTTGCTCGCGTCGTAGTCGTCGAGCCGACCGATCGGGTCGGAGAGCCGCGCGCCGATCTCCTCCTCCACCTCGCGACGGACCGTCACGTCGATCACGCCGTCGCCTTCTTCGCGCCGGCCGCCGGGGAACGCCATCTGGCCGGACCACGGGTCGCGCTCGTCCTTCGCGCGCTCGATGAAGAGGAGGTCGAGGCCGTCCTTCGCCGCGTGGAGGATCAGCGCGACCGCCGCGTGGCTCGTGACGCCCTGCGGCGGCTCGAGCGTGCCCGGAACACGCGCACCGAAGACGGAGCGGACGCGAGGAAGGTCGAAGGGCGAAGGCATCGGGACGGGACAGAGTAGCGCCGCTCCACCGCTTCGATCCGCGGGTGGTCGGATCGACCGACTGCCGCCGCGCGCCGCCTTCCCGCGCGCGCGACTCCGGGATTACCTTCGTCCGTGTGATCGAAACGGGCTGGCGCCGCCGCCCACGGCGAGCGCTCTCGGCACAGAAGAGGATCTCGACGATGCGAACCGTCCACGAGATGCTGCAGCACAAGGGAACGCGCGTGCACTCGATCCTGCCCGACGCTTCGGTGCAGGAAGCGCTCATGCGGATGGCCGAGCACAACATCGGCGCGCTGGTGGTGATCGACGCCGGGCGCCCGATCGGAATCTTCTCGGAGCGGGACTACGCACGCCGCGCGATCGCGAAGAGCGGCGTCGCGCGCTCCGAACCTGTGCGCGGGATGATGACGCGGGACGTGCGCTGCGTGTACCCGACCGCGTCGGTGCAGGACTGCATGCAGATCATGACCGACGCGCGCGTCCGGCATCTGCCCGTCACCGAGGGCGACCGCCTGGTCGGGATGATCTCGATCGGCGACGTGGTGAAGGAGCTGATCGACGAGAAGCAGTACCTGATCGAGCAGCTCGAGCACTACATCACCGGCAGCTTCTGATCAGCGCCGCGCGCCGCCGCTGACGCCATTCCCGACTTCCTTCCCGAGCTCCAGCAGGCGCTTTCGCTGCTCGTCGTTCATTCCCTCCGGCAGAGCATGACGCAGCACGGCGTAGAAGTCTCCGCGCGTGCCATCGTCCGCGGCGAGTCCGCGGCCGCGCGCGCGCAGCCGCGCGCCGGACTTCGCGCCCGGCGGGACCTGCATCGTGAGCACGCCGGCCGGTGACTCCACGTCGATCTTCGCGCCCGCGATCGCTTCCCACGGCGTGATCGGGACGTCCGCCTCGACGTCGGCGCCGTCGACCCGGTACACGCGGTCGGACGCGACGCGCACGGTGAGGTAGAGGTCGCCGGCTTCGCCTCCGGCGGATTGCGGCGGCGAGCCGAGCCCTTTCAGACGGAGCGTGCGGCCGTCGCGGATGTCGCGCGGGATCGCGAGCTCGATCGTGCGCGACTCCTGCGTGTGACCGACGCCGGCGCACGCGGGGCAGACGCGCTCGTCGAGGAAGCCGGTGCCGTCGCAGTGCTCGCACTCCGTGCTGACCGGCAGCTCGAACGTCGACTTGCCGCCGGCGAGCGTTTGCGACAGCGTCAGCGACAGCTCCGCGCGCACGTCGGCGCCGCGGCGCGGAGCGCGCTGCGCACGTCCGCCCTGCGCGCGGAACCCTTTCAGCACGTCCTCGCCGAACAGGCTGGTGAAGAAGTCGGAGAACCCGCCGAAGCCGCCGCGTCCGCCCGAGCTGCCCGCGCCTCCCGAACCGAATCCGCCGAACGCGCGCGCGAACTCTTCCGCCGACATCCCGCGCGTCCCCGGCGGCGGCTGGAAGTCCTGCCCGTGCTGCCAGTCCTTCCCGAAGCGGTCGTACTTCTCGCGCTTCTGCCCGTCGGAGAGCACCTCGTAGGCCTCGTTGATCTCCTTGAACTTCTGCTCCGCCGCCGCGCGCTGGTCACCCTGGTTCTTGTCCGGGTGCCACTTCATCGCGAGCTTGCGATAGGCCTTCTTGATCTCCTCCGCGTTCGCCGTGCGGGCGACGCCGAGCACTTCGTAGTAGTCGACGAACTTCATGGCTTCACCAGCACCACGACCTCCGCGCGCGGAGGCTCCACCAGTTCGACGTCGTCGGGGAGCACGTCGAAGAACTTCTTCCGGTCCTTCGGTTTCACGACCGCGAGCTTGACCGCGGGCGACGCGAGCATCGTGCGGAACACGTCCCCGTCGCCGACCTCGACGCACGCGAGCCCCGAGTAGAACCGGACCGCCTCGGGGCCGCACCGATAGAACGGGATGAACGGAATCTCGCTGGATGCCGCGCCGCGCGCGCGCTCGACCAGCGCGTCGGCGATCGGACGATCTGACTTCTCCGCGTCGAGAACGGGCAAGACGACGAGCCCGGCGAGCGGGACGAACGCGAGCAGCCCCGCGGCGAGCGCGCGGGCTCCGTTCGCGAGCTCGTGGCGCAGCCGCAGCGCCGCGAAGCCGCCGATCGCGACGAGCGCGGCGCCGGCGGCGAACGCGGCCGGCTCGACGCCTTCGAGCGCGAGCTCCTTCACCTTCTCCGTGAACGGCGCGACGAACGCGCCGAGCCCCGCGACAACGAGGATGCACGCGAGTGCGAGGAGCGCGCGACGCAGCCACGTCGCGACCACCGAGACGTCGACGAGCGCGAGCGCCGACGCGATCGCGGCCGCGGGGTAGATCGGCAGCAGGTAGTTGCCGCGCTTCCCCTTGAAGCACGAGAACACGACAAACGTGATCCCGATCCACGCGAGGAGGAGCGCGCGCGCGTCGGGGCTCGCGGACGTCCGCTTCTTCCAGAGGAGCCAGAGGCCGGCGACGAGCGCGGGGGTCCACGGCAGGAACTCCGCGGTGAAGTCCTGTAGGTAGTACCACGGCGGGTTCGCGTGCGCGGTCTCCGACGCGATGCGCTTCGCCCACTGTCCGAACAGGAGGTCGTTGCCGAACTGCGGGCCTCCCGCGCGATAGGCGGGGATCGCCCACGCGAGCGGGATCGCGAACATCAGCGGCAGCGGCGCGAGGAACGCGCCGCGACGAAGGCGCGCGCCGCTCTTCGTGAAGATCGCGTGGCCGGCGATCGCGAGCACCGGCGTGAGGACCGCGGGCGGGCCCTTGGTGAGGAGCGCGAGTCCGAGCGCGGCGAACAGGCCGAGCCCGTTCTTTGCGTCGCTCCCCTCGCCGCGCTGCTGGCGCACCCAGAACGTGATCGCGAGCAGACAGAAGAACGTCGACGGCAGGTCGATCGCGACGCGCTGCGAGAGCCACAGGAATTGCGCGGCGCTCGCGAGCACGAGCACCGCGAGCGTCGCGACCCGCGCGTCGAACAGCTTGCGCGCGAGCGCAGCCGTCAGCGCGAGGATGCCCGCGGAGAACAGGACGAACGGGAGGCGCGCGGCCCACTCGGACGGCCCGCCGGTCGCGCGCATCGAAAGGGCCATCGCCCAGAACTGCAGGGCCGGCTTGTCCGGGTAGTTCTCGCCGTTCAGGTGCGGCACCAGCCAGTCGCCGCTGCGCACCATCTCCGCAGCGACCTCGGCGTGGCGCGTCTCGTCCGGGGCCCACAGGTCGCGCCGCACGATCGCGGGCAGGAAGACGGCGAGACCGAGCACGAACGCGGCGAGCGGGCGCATGGGGCGGGAATCCTACTGCGATCGGTAACCTGTCCCGCATGACGCGTTCGGTGGTCCTGCTCGTGCTCGTCCTCCTCGTCGTCGGCGTTGCGGGGTGGTTCCTGACGCGCCCGAGCGACGATTCGCCCGCACGGGTCCAAGACGTCGGCGCCGCGACGGGCCGCTCCGAGTCCGACGCTCCCGCGCCGCTGCCTTCGACCTCCGACCCGACGCGCGAAGTCGCGCCGCCCGACATGCCGGTCCCGACCGACGAGACGGCCGCGGTCCGCACCGGCATCGCGGGCACCGTGCTCGACCCGGACGGCAAGCCGGTGAACGGAGGGACCGTCGAGGTGTTCTTCCCGCGGCGCCTCATGATGTTCCAGGAGGACCTCGGCCCGGTCGTCTCGCAGGCGAGCACCGACGCCGAGGGCAAGTTCCTCGTCGCATTGCGCACCGGCACCGACCGCGCGATGGTGATGGCGCACGGCAAGGGCGGCGCGCGCGTCGAGAAGGACGGCATCGCCGTGGACGAGGGCGCGATCACCACGATCGCGCCGATCCGCCTGAATCGCTCCGCCGGTTTCTCCGGCCACGTGCGCTCGCAAGACGGCGCGCCGATCGCCGGCGCGACCTTGCGCATCGGACACCGGCCCGAGGATCGGATGCACACCGCGTCGGAGCCGAACGAGCGCACCGTCACGTCCGGCAAGGACGGCGAGTACCTCGCGGAGGGCCTCCTCGCCGGGACGAAGGACGTCACGGTTCGCGCGGAGGGATTCGCGAACGGCGGCCAGGCGGGGATCATCGTGCCGGAAGGCAAGGTGACCGCCGGCATCGACTTCACGCTGCGCCCGCAGATGACGATCTCGGGTGTCGTGCGCACCGGTGCGGGCGACCCGCTCGCTGGCGTGAAGATCGAGGGATACCGGCACGACCCGGCCGACGACGTCCCGGAGAGCGAGGAAGACGAGGAGGAGGAGGACGAAGACGAGGAGGTGGGCAGCTCGGTCGAGGTCTCGATCGAATCGTGGGGAGAGTGCGTGAGCGCGGCCGACGGCACGTTCACGATCACGGGACTCGAGAAGGACATCTTCGACTTGGTCGCGCGGAAGGACGAGTTCGACGTCTGGCAGAGCGGGCAGCCGATCGCCTCCGGCACGAAGGACGTTTCGGTCACGATGACCGCGAACCCCTGGCTGCGCGGCCACGTCGTCGACGGCGTGACCGGCAAGCCGGTGGCGAACTTCACGGTCGCCGTCGGCCGCATGATCGAGCCGAACGGCGGCACCTACCTGCGGCGCGGCATCGCGGTGAACGACGCGGACGGGAGGTTCGCGACCAACGACGCGCCCGCGGGCCGGTGGTACGTCCGCGTGCTTTCGCCCGGCTACGCGACCTGCGACGCGGGCCCGTTCGCCGTCCCATCACCGACGGGGGAGGACATCGAGATCCGGCTCCTGCGCGGCACGCGCGTGATCGGTTCGGTGCGCTCGGAGAGCTCGCGCCTGCCGCTCCCCGGCGTGAAGCTGCGCCTCCAGCCTGCTTCCGGCAACACGAAGATCGGGTCGGTGAACGCCGAACTCGCGCCCGAGGCGCGCGCGACGACCGATGAGAACGGGAAGTTCGTGTTCGAGCACGTCGGTGACGGCTCGTACTCGGTCGCGCTGCTCACGAGCAAGTTCGTCGCGCGCGGCAAGACCGGGTTCGAACTCCCGCCGAGCCACGAGGCGCTCGAGCTGCCGGTGCTGGACCTCTGCCGATCCGGCTGGATCACCGGCAACGCGCGCGATGGGAAGAAGAAGACCCGCGGTCTCTCGAACGTCGTCGTCCTCGCCGAGAGCGGGAAGACGCGCAAGATCGGGATGACGGGCCCCGACGGGCGCTACCGCATCTCGCCCTTGCCGTTCGGCGAGTACACGGTGCGCATCGTGCGGTTCGAACCGGAGAAGGAAGGCGAGACGCCACAACCCGGTCCGTCGAAGACCGTCAGCGTGTTCGAAGGACAGGAGTCGGTGCTCGACCTCGAGTGACCGATCGAAAGCAGTCCCCGGCGAACCGAGTCCCCGTGCCGTCCACCCGACATGGTTCCCCGGTCGCCGGGGCTGCTGGTCGATCGAATTCGTTCCCGCGGCGTGACCGCCGTCACGACGACGGCCCGAGCGAGCCGCGTTTGCCGCGGTCGCACGCCGTGTTCGCAATGAACGTTCCGATGCGAGCTACTGGCTCGCGGCGACCTTCTTCTTGTGCAGCTCCGCGCCGGCGCCGGTGGCCGGGACCGTGTCCTTCTCGAGCGGAGTTCCCTTGAAGACGTTGAACGCGTCGGCCTCGCCGCCGATGAACGACGGGCTGTAGTTCTTCTTCGCCTTCTCGTTGTTCTCGGCCCACTGTTTCGGGCAGGTCTCGAGCAGGCAGAACGACTTCACGTCCTTGAAGCGGTTGTACATCCGCTTCCAGATCGGCTTCAGCGGCTCGGTGAAGATGTTGCCGAACGAGCCGTGGATGCGATCGCAGGTCATCACGTCGCCGTCGTTGGTGACGTAGATCTTCGTCGTGCCGGCCGGGCACTTGTCCTTCCCCGACCAGAAGAGGTTGTCCTCGCGCACGTACGGCAGGTAGCGATGCTTCCAGTAGATCTCGGAGTCGAGGCCCTTGTTCTTGTATCGCATCGGATAGTTGAACAGGACCGAGAAGTTCTCCGAGGGCGCCATCTCGAGCGCCTTCAGCACGTTCGCCCGCTCCGCTTCGATGTTCACGACCGACAGCGTCACGCCGAGCCCCTGCGCCACCGCGTAGCGCGCGAGGTCGAGCTTGAAGTGCTTGTGGTAGTTGTCGCCGTAGCTCATCTGGATCGTCGAGACGCCGACTTCCTTCAGGCGACGGATCTTCTCCTCGGTGAGGAGAGTCGAGTTGGTGACGACCGACACCACGACGTCGCGCGGGATCGCGTCGAGCACGTCGAAGATGTCCTTGCGCGTCAGCGGCTCGCCGCCGGTGACGTTCACGTGGATGAGGCCGAGCTTCTTGCCCTGCTCGATGAGATCGCGCACCGCGTCGACGCTGATGACGGGCGGCTTCTTCTGCGCGTACATCAAGTCTTCCGCGTAGCAGAACTCGCACTTCAGGTTGCAGATCCAGGTGACCGCGAGCTCGATGCTGCGCAGCGTGGGGAGGCCCATCCGCATCTTCGCTTCGGAGGCGAGCACGCGCCGCATCTGGCGCGGGTTCTTCACGCCGAGCTGGAGTTGCTTGAGTCCCTTGCGGATCAACATGGATGAGTTCGCTCGATGCGGGCCGTCCGCCCGGCGGGGCGCGGGGCGGCCCGGAATGATAGCTCAGGTTCCAGGGGCTGCCCGGAAGCCGAGGAAGAGCGACCCAAGCCCGACGTCGGGCGGGGGCCTCACTTCTTCTCTTTCGCCTTGTCCTTTTCGGGCTTCGCGGGCGCGCGGGTGTAGGTCGATTCGAACATCTTGAACTCGGCCCCGTCCGGGCCGGTCAGGAAGACCTCGGTCTTGTACTCGTTGGCGTTCGGGATCACGTGGACCTCGCGCTGCTTCATCGCCGCGCCCGACATGGGGTCCTTGCAGTCGCGGACCAGGGTGATCGTCCGCGTCGCAGCGTCGAGCGCGCCCCACGAGTACGGCATGAAGCCGGTCGACCAGGTGTCGCACCACATCGCGCAGAACTTCTGCTCGACGTTGTCGAACCCCATCATGCTGAAGCCTTCGAACTTGTCCGCGTTCGTGCCGACCTTCGCCTTCAGCTTGCTGCGCAGGAAGCGGCCGCCGAGGACCATGTCGCACTCGAGCTTGCCGGTGAACTCCTCGGCCGGGGCGTTGGGCGCAAGCTGCATCTTGCACTTGCCGACCCACTCGCCCTCGAGCTGCGCGAGGAACTGGTGGTTCGCGCCGACGGCGGCGATCTTCGCCATCATCTCCTGTTCGCTTCCGCCGGCCGCGGGCTGTGCCGGCTTCGCGTCGTCGACCGCCTTCGCCGCGGAAGCCGCGGCCGCGGCGGGCGCCGGCGGATCCTGCGCGGCGTTCGGCGCAGCGTTCGGCGCGCAGATCACGGCGCCGCCGAGGAGGAGCGTGAGCGAGACGTGGAGCGCGTCGATGCGCATGGACCGGTCTCCAAAACGGGAAGAGGCTCGGAGAAAAGGGCGGTCAGTCTACACGGACGCCGCGCGCGGGACGCGCGGAGCGCCGGCCACGGCGCGGAGCTGGCCGCAGGCCGCGAACTCCTCGGCGCCCATCGTCTTCCGCACGGTCGCGAACGCGCCGCCGGCGCGCACCCACTCGACGAACTGCCGCGCCTCGTCGAGCGTGACGCGCTCGAACGGCGCGCCGGCGACCGGGTTGTAGGGGATGACGTTCAAGTAGGTGTCGCGGCCCTTGAGCAGCGCGCCGGTGCGCCGCGCGTGATCCTCCGAATCGTTCACGCCCTTCAAGAGCGTGTACTCGGCGATCGCCTTCCGCTTGGTGAGCTTCGTGTACCACAGCACGTCGTCGAGCAGGTCGATCACGCGCGCGTGCTTCATCGAGGGGATCAACTGCGCGCGCAGCTCGTCGTCCGGTGCATGTAGCGAGAGCGCGAGCGTGACCTTCCTCCCCCACGCGCCGAGCCGGCGGATCGCGCCGTTCGCGCCGACGGTCGAGACGATCATGTGCCGCGGGCCGATCGAGCCTTCCTCGCGCAGGATCTCGAGCGCCAGGAAGAGGCGCTCCGCGTTCAGCATCGGCTCGCCGATGCCCATCACGACGAGGCGGTCGACGCGCGGGTTCACGCGGCGCGCGTGGACGATCTGCTCGACGATCTCGTGCGTCTCGAGGTTGCGGACGAGGCCGCCGACTCCGCTCGCGCAGAACCGGCAGCCGACCGGGCAGCCGACCTGGCTCGACACGCAGACCGACACGCCGCGCGGCGACGGCAGGACGACCGTCTCGATCGCGTTGCCGTCCGCGAGGCGGATCAAGAGCTTCGTCGCGCCGTCGCCCGCCGTCGTCTTCGCCGAGTCGACGCGCGACTCGACCAGCGGACCGGCCGCGACGAGCCGGGAATGCACTCGATGCGAGGTCGCCGCCATGTCGTCGATCGCGCGGCCGGCGAGCAGGAGCGCACGGGTGCGTTGGAGGTAGGAGCGCGAGACGCCGGCGATCGCGCAGTCCGTGAGGCTGCGGGAGAAGAGCGGGGAGGACATCGGGGCGGAGTCCGACATCTTCACGAAGCGTCGGCCTCCTCGGCGGCGAGACCGTCTGCGAGCTGCGCGCGAAATTCGTCGAGAGATCCGGCGACCGCGGCGAGACCCACGAGGCGTTCGAGTGTCGCTCGATCGTGCGCACGCGCGAGGGAGGACGGCACGTCCGCGGGCACCTGCGAGAATCGCGTCGAGAGAACCTGCTCGATCGCTCGCCGAAGCCCTTCGTCGCGGCCGAGCTCGATTCCCTCCTCGAGCCCCTTCTCGAGCCCCTTCTCGAGCCCCTTCCGCTCCCACCACGTCATGAACGGCATTTTCGTCTCCTGCTGGTACTGCTCGACGGACTCGCGGAACTTCGACTCGAGAGGCGGCGGCAGAGTCAGGACCCAATCGACCAAACGAACCAGTTCGAGCACATCCTGCCGGTCGAGTCCGCGCTCGAACAACCCGCGCGTCAACGTCCACTTCCAGTGTAGTCGACGTGCGTCGGGCCGCGTGCGCAACGCCTTCAGATGCGCCATCACGAACGGTGCGAATGGGTTTCTGACCGACTCGAGCTCTCTCCAACGCGCTTCCCAGTCGATCAACTTCACGGAGAGGAACTCCATCCGCGTCGACGTCCCTGCGATCCCATATCCGAACGAGCGCGGGCGCCACGACGGGTTCGAGTCGCCGAGCACCGCGATCGCGATCAGCGGCGGGCCGTGCCGGTCGAAGATCCGGTAGTGGTAGCGGAACATCCGCAGCGGCAGCTCTCGATCGACTTGCGCCTGCATCTCCACGTGCACCAGGACCCACGCTTCTCTTTCTTTCGGATCTCCGGCAAGCGGCGCGCGCACGAGCGTGTCCGCGCGCAGTTCGCCGAGCTTCGCGTCGCGCACGATGCGCCGCAGCTCCTGCTCGAGGAACGTCACGCCACGCGTGAGGTCGAGCGAGGCCGCCACGCCCGGCGCGAGCAGGCGCAGGAAGTCGGGGAAGAACCGATGCAGCGCTTCCTTCCAAGGCTCGTCGAACGGCGTCATGCACCGAATGACGGTGCGCAGTGCGTGCGGTTACGGCTTCGGCACGACGGCGCGAACGGTCTCACCCGCCCCGACGCTGTACGCACCCTCCGCGATCGCCGGCAGTTTCCCGTAATCGCGCGTGGTTCCGCCTTCGATGCGCGCGACGCGCCACCACCCTCGCCCCGCGGGAACCGTCGCGGTCGCCTCGCGCGTCTCGCCGGTGTCGAGTTGCAGTCCGGCCGCAACGCCCCAGCGCACGCCGTCCTCCGAGATCAGCAAACCGTAGTTCCCGTTCGGAAGTTGCGCGCACCCCTGCGTCATCACCTCGCCGCCGACCCACGCGGGGATCGTGACGTCGATCGTCTGTCCGCTCTTCACCTCGACCTTCGCGACGCCGCGGATGAAGCGCGAGTCCGCGCGCAGTTCCAACGGGCCGGGGAGCAGGTCGAGCTCGACCCGCTCGCCGGGCGCGAGGTCGCGATGGCGTCCGAAGTTCGGGACGTCGCGATCGAAGAACACGTGGCACTCGCGCGCGCCGCTCGCGCCGAAGTCGACGAAGAAGCGCACGCGCCCGAGGCGCTCGACGTCGATGCGCTCCGCGTGCTCCGCGACCCCGGCGGGGATCTCGATCGCGCGCGCGACGTCCCCGCGTCCGGCGACGCCGACGTGCAGGTTCCACGAGCCGGCGTGCACCTCCTCGAACTCCGCGCGGCCGACCGCGAGCGCGCCAGAACGCGAGTAAGGCTCGCGCTTCCCGGTCTCCGGATCGCCCGGGTTCAGGTACGCGGAGTCGATCGCGAGCGGAGTTCCATCGAACGCGTCGCGCACGTCGACCGTGAGGCGGCACGTGCCCGCGACCACGCGCTCGATGCGGAGGACTTGGTCGGGTGTTTCGGTGTCGACGGTCCAGAGGACATGCGGATTTGCCCAACGGCCGGGCGGGATCTGCAAGTTTGAACCGACGAGCACGTGCCGCCCCGGCTCGAGAACGCCGAGCACGAACGCTCCATCGGCGTCGGTCTTCACCATCACGTTTCGTCCGTCGGGTCGCACCGGTTCGACGTGCTCGATGAACTCGAACGCGACTGGGGTGTCGAACTGATCGAGGAGTCGGCCGCGCAGCGTCCACCAGCGCTGGAGTCGAAGCTCGACCGTCTCGACCTCGTCCTCGCTGTACGGGTCGAAGCTCACCGTCGCGTTCGCGCCGGTCCCGTCGTCAGGACCCGCATACACCGACCACTCGGGCTCCGGGCGCAGTCGATCGATCTCGAACCGTCCGGCGATGTCGGTCCGGGCCGACGGATACTCGCTGTGGCGATCACGCCCAGTCGTCGCGAACACGCGCACGCGCGTGTCGGCCGACGGACGACCATCGGCCTGGAGGACGACGCCCTCGATCCGGCGCAACCGGAGGGGCGTCAGCTCGACCGTGACTTCACGAGGCATCGCGTCGAGTTCGATCCCGTCCTCGAATCGCGTCACGTAACCCTGCGCCTCGACGACGAGGTCATGCGCTGCGGCTTTGCCGCGTCCGTCGCGCGCCGTGAGTCGGCGAAAGCGGGCGACACCAGATTCGTCGCAGACCGCGCGGAAGTGCTCCGCGAACGGGCCGAGCTCCGCACCATGCGCCGGCTCGGGCGAAGAGTCCCCGCGATCTTCTGCGTCGCCAGACAGCCGTCGGTCGACGAGGAGGTCGTACCGAGGCTCCGCCGTGACGCGTGCCCGCGGGATCGGATCGCCGCTCCCGTCGACGACGTGAACGTCCAGCGACGCCGGCGGAGGCACCCGGAGCACGACTCCAGTGACGGTTTTCATGCCGCGCAGGATCCGCACGTCGGTCCGCGCGACTCCGCGGTCGCAAAGCGCGAAGAACGGGACGGGCGCGACGCCCGTAGAGCTCAGCGGCAGGACGTGCTCCGCGCGGAACCTCCCGTCGCCGTCCGCGACGGCGACCGGGCGTGCAGTGTTGAGGAGATCGGCAGTCGTGTCGCTGGCGACGAAGACGACGGCCGCCGCGACGGGGCGATCGTCGGGCCCGAGCACGATCCCTTCGACGACTTCGCCGAGTTCCAATTCGATCGTGCCGATGTCGAAGCCGTCAACGACGCGCTTTGCGCCCGACAGTCGCTCGTCAAGCTCCACTTCGGTCCGTGCGTGGCCGTGCGAGTCGATGACAAGTCGCGCGTTCGAGACGTACATCGTGCTGAACATGTCCATCCGGAAGCGCCCGTCACCGTCGGTCTCACCGCGACCGAAGACACGATCGGGGTAGGCGAAGACGGTGAGCGTGGCTCCGGCGATCGGGGCTCGATCTTCCGAAGCGACGACACGGCCGTGGATGACGAATCGATCGACCGGAACCGGCGGGCCGACTGGCGCGAGTGGCGACGAAATGTCGTCGATCGAGTCGCGCGTCGCCGCCTCGAGGGCCGCGGGTGCGGCCGGCTTCTCCGTGGACCCGAGCGCGGGCGTCTCGACCGCTGCGATCGCCGCGACCGGCGCGACCACCGGCGCCTCGCCCACCTCCACCCGCGCGATCCACGCGACCCCCGCGATCAACGCGATCGCCGCGACTCCCGCGGCCACGAGCTTCTTCGTCACGACGATCCCTCCCGCAACGAGCGCGGCCGGCAATGCCGACGCGCTCGCCGCATTCGCGAGCACCGCGTCGCGCACGACGTCGATTCCGCGCGGCGCACGAACGAACGCGACGAGCGCCGGCGCGGCGTCGCGGCGACCGAGCAGCTCCCGCAGACGCGACAGGCCGCGATGCAGTTGCAGGCGCACGAGCGCCGGCGCGCGGCCGAGGACGCGCGCGATCTCGCGCGGCGGCGATTCGGACGACAACCGCTCCGCGACGACCTCGCGATACGGCGACGGCAAGGAAGCGAGCGCGGCGCCGACGCGCTCGCCGGTCTCGCCTCTCGCGGCCGCGTCGAACGCGCTCGGCGACTCGGCGGCGACCGGTCGCCGTTCGCGCAGAGCGGCGCGACGCCGCCACTCGGCGCGCGCGTGGCGATAGAGGATGCCCGCGAGCCACGGCCGCACGCGCCCCGAGTCGCGAAAGCTCTCCGCCCGCGCGATCGCCGTGAGGAACGTCTGCTGGACCAGGTCCTCCGCGCTCGCTGCGTCGCGCGCGAGATGGCGCGCCACCTGCAGGAGAGCCGGCGCCGTCGCGTCGAAGACCCGTCCGAGCGCGCCCGCATCGGCCGCGTCGCGGTAGCGCACGAAGAGTCGGGTGAGGTCGCGTTCGTCCACGCGCTCAATTGTCGCCGCGATCGGAATCGTTTCCGAGATCTCGGGGAGCGGTGCCTAGTGCGGGGTCTCGAAGCGAGCGGAGTCCACGACGCCCGGGAATGCCTCGATGCCCGCCGTGCTGATGAGGAACCAATGCACGCTGCCGAGAGATGCCTCACCGCGCTTCGACTCGCGCCGATAGCGCCAGAGTCCGTCGACGATCTCCACGCGAGCACCCGCGCTGTACCGCAACTTGTCCGGAGTCTGCGCGCCGAAGCGGGAACGCACGACGGCGATCTCGAGGACTTCGCCGAGCACGGTCCTCTCTTCGCCGTTGCGAAACTCGAACGGCCGCGTCGCTTGGACTTGACCCAGGACGAGCGCGAGTGGGCCGGACCCGACACGAGCCGCGAGCGGCTCGGGAGCGACCCAGTTTTCGGTGCCGAGGGGCGCGACCTCCCACGACCCCGCGACCGTCGGGTGCGACTCCCATCCAGGGCCCTCGAGGAGCATCCAGTACCACTGCTCCGGAACGATCGTGCCCAGGCTTCGCTTGCGACCGGACGAGACCATCCCGTCGAGCACATCGATCGCGCTCTCCCGAACGACCGAAGCGAGTACGTCACCCGGCGCGCGGTTGCGGACGACCTCGGCGACGAAGAGCGAGAGCTTCTCGCGCGCGGCGCTGTCCGTGATCCCGAGCTCCATTCGATACGGCTCCGTGCGCCGCACGAACGCTCGCACGAGCATGCGGTCGTCCGCGCGGGAGGCTCCGATCGCGTCGGCGGGCGGCACTGGCGCTTCCCCGGCGTCGGTGCGCTCCACGGCGATGACGTCGAGCGGATGATCTCCGTCGATCGCGCGAACGACGATCCAAAGGTGATCGTCGAGCAGCGTCGCGCCGAACGGCGGCCGGACGTCCTCGTTGTCCGCGGGGCGATTCACCAGCTCGATCACGTGACCGCGCGCGGCCTCGAGGCGCGCGGCGAGCGATTCGGTCGACCAGGCGATCGTTTCGACGAGGACGGAGAAGTGCTCGACCGCGATGCGCGAGTCGACGCCCGGACGCAGGAGGACTCGCTGGACGTCCCGCACGTGGCCGCGCACGAGAGCGTGATTCGCGCGCGTTCGGTATTCGTCGAATCGCGTCGGTGGCGCCGGTTCGTGCGCGAGCGCGAGGGCCGCCGCAAGACCGTCGACCAGCATCGCGATGAAGATCGCGCGCATGTAGAGCCCCGGGGTGCCCACCACCGGACCGCGCGAATCCTAACCGCCCCGGGTTATCGTCCCGTCCCGCATGCGCACGCTGATCGTCGTTCCGCCGTCGTTGCGGCTGCCGGGCGTGCGCGCCGCGGACGTCGCGGTGCTCGCGGGAGCGCTCCGCGCGACGGGCAACGACGTGCGCGTCGTCGATCTCGATCGGCGCGCGGCGGACCTCCTGCTCACGCGCGAGCGGCTCGACGGCGTCCTCGCGCTCGGACGCGCGACGGTTGCGGATCGCGAGCGGCGGGGAGAGCGGCGCTCGGCTCGCGACCTCGAGAAGACACTCGAGAAGATCGCGCCGGCGCTCGCTGCCGCGCCCGAAGCGAAAGCGATCCTTCGCGACCGCTCGCGTGCGCTCGATGCGACGGCGTTCCGCGCGGCGATCGACGCGCTCGACGCGGCGACGCGCTTCCTCTTCCAACTCGACCCGATCTTCACGCCGTCCACGCCCGGGTTCGCCGCAGCGGTTCGCGCGCACGTCGACGCCGACGCGTGGTCGCCGCTGCGCGACCTGCATGCCGCGGGTCTCCTCGATGCGCCGCCGGACTTCGACGCCGAACGTGCCGTATTCGTCATCGCGCACGACGCGGAGATCGGCGAGGCCTTCCGCATCGCGCGCCGATGGAGCCGCGCACGCCCCGGCCTGCGCGTCGTGGCCGCCGGCCCGCTCGTCGATGGGCGTCGCTCCGCCTTCGCCGAGCTCGGGTTCGAAACGCTCGGATCCGAGGTGCTGGGTTCGACTGCGCGCGCCGACTTCATCGCGCTCGATGACGAAGCCCCGTTCGCGCCCGCGCAGATCCACACGTTCTCGGCGACGCGACTCGACGATGTTCGAGCGCTGTTCGACGCCGGGGCGCGCTTCGCCGCGCTCGACGGCGGTCCGCACTCCGCCGAAATGCTTGCCACGGTCGCTCGCGAGTTCGCGGGCGAGCGGATCGCATGGGTCGCGTCGGCACGGTGCGACCGCTCGCTCGCCGATCCAGACCTCTGCCGCGATCTGCGCGCGGCCGGATGTCGATCGCTCGTGCTCGACCTCGCGTCCCCCACCGAGGCGCCCGTCGTGCTCGCGGCGTTGCGCGCTGCCGGGATCTCTGCGGAGATCGAATGGACGATCGGCCACGCGGGCGAGTCGCACGCGGACGTCCGCGCGACCCTCGAGTTCCTTGCCGCACACCGTGCCGAGTTCGGCCTCGCTTCGTTCGCTCCACCCTCCGATCGCAGTTCGAGCCGTCTCACTCCCGACGAGCTCGCGCTCGTCGAGCGCGCCGTATCGCCGACGAGCGACGCGGCGATCGTCGAGCGCGCGCTGCATCTTCCGTGGCTCGTCGAGCGCGGCGTCGACCTCGCGCCGATCGCGCGGCCGTTCGCGATCTCGTCGGACGTGCTCGCCTACCTCGGCGCCAGCGACGCACGAGCGAACGCGACGCGGCCGAGTGGTTTCCGCTCGGAGGACTTCGGCTTCCGCGCGCGCCTCGAAGCGGCGTTCCCCGCGATCCGCGACGAGTGGGCCGCGCTCGCGAAGGAGCGCCTCGTCCCGTGGCCGCAGGACGAGGCGTACGACGGCGCGTGGACGCTCTTCGCCTTGTGGATGTCCGGCAAGCGCTTCGACGAGAACTGCGCGCGCTGCCCGCAGACGACGCGCGCCGTCGAGGCGATCCCCGGCATGGTCGCCGCCGGCTTCTCGATCCTCGGCGCGCGCACCACGCTGCCGATCCACTGCGGTCTGCGGAAGGACGTGCTCCGCGCGCACCTCGCGATCGACATTCCCGAGGACTCAGCGCTCCTCATCCACGGCGAGGCGCGCGAGTGGACGCCGGGCAAGACGTTCGTGTTCGACGACACGCTGCCGCACGCGGCGTGGAACCGGTCCGAGAGGGACAAGGTGATCCTCGTCGTCGACTTCCTGCGCAACGCGACCGATCGCGAGCGTGTCGAAGGCGCGGCGATGGACGGCGAGTTCTTCGGAGAGCTGTTCCCGGAATGGAAGGACCGCGCCCGCTGAACCGCGGAGTTCACCCGCGCGCCGCGACGCGCGCCGCGGCTTCCGCCGACGTCAGCACCGGAATCACTTCGAAGTCGACGAGGTCGTTCCACCGCGCGATCCACTCGTCGAGACGCGCGCGCTCCTTGCACTCCATCACCTGAAAGCAGCGCGTCAGGTCCTCGGTCACCCAACTGCTCACGTACACGAGACCGTCGGGCGCGAGTCGGCCGCACTCGCGGAAGCGGCGGTAGACGGGCGAAGGGTCGCCGTTCTTGAAGCGTTCGATTACGAGAAAGAGCATTCGCACCTCGCGCGCGCGGCCGACTGGAACTCCCCGCGACGGAGCAGCAGGATGGTCGGTCGATCCCCGCGCCCGCAGAGAACCTACCGGAGTCTCCATGACGGCCTCGCTTCCCCGCGGTCTCGCGCTCGTCGCCGGCTTCGTGGGAGCCGCCCTGCTCCTGCCGATGACGACGCGCGCCGCGACGATCTACGCCGTCACCCAGGGCGGCACGTTCCTCGTCCGCTTCGACAGCTCGACTCCGGGCACGATCGACGCTGCTGTCCTCATCACGGGGCTTCAGAGCGGCGAGCGCATCGCGGGCATCGACTTCCGACCGCGCACGGGGCAGCTCTACGGCATCGGCGTCACGAGCGGCGCACAGGACGCCGTCCGCACCTACGTGATCGACCCGCACACGGGCGCCGCGACGCTCCTCCCCGGTTCCGCGCCGTTCACGGTGACGGCGGGCACGCACTACGGAATCGGCTTCAACCCGACCGTCGACCGGATCCGCGTCGTGAACAGCGGCGACGAAAACTTCCGCGTCAACCCGAACAACGGCGCGCGCGCCGACGCGCCGACGGGCGACACCGATCTCAATCCCACGGCCCGCTTCGTCTGCGGAGTCGCGTACGACCGCCAGTACGACACCGGGTTCGCCGTCGCGAACCGCACCACGCTCTACGCGATCTCGAACGCGCTCGACTCGCTCGTGACGATCGGCGGCATCAACCAATCGCCGAGTCCGAACGGCGGCGCTGTGAACACCGTCGGGGCGCTCGGCATCACGATCGGCACCGAAGACGCCGGCTTCGACGTCACGCCGAGCGGCACCGCGTTCGCGGCGTTCAGCTTCGGCAGCGGTTCGAACAACCTCTTCTCGATCAACCTCGCCACCGGCGCGGCGACGCTGATCGGCGCGATCGGCAACGGCAGCCTCGAGATCGGCGGCATCGCGACGGTGCCGCCGTCGGTCTTGGTCTTCGGGACGGAGAAGAAGGTGGAGCCGCGCGTGCGCGCCGTCGACGCGAGCACCGGCATCGAGCAGTTCGACTTCGCCCCGTTCCCGGTCGACGAGAAGATTGGCGTGCGCGTCGCGCTCGGCGACCTCACGCTCGACGGCGTGCCGGACATCGTCTGCGGCATGGGGAAAGGCGGGCAGCTCGTGCGCGTGTTCGACGGCTCGAGCGGTGCGGCAATCTCCCTGTTCAACGCCCTCGAGCCGTTCGAGGCGGGTTACGCCGGCGGCGTGTTCGTCGCGTCCGGCGACGTCAACGGCGACGGCAACAAGGACGTGATCGTCGGCCGCGGGAAGGGCCCGAATTCGGCGGTGCGCGTGTTCAGCGGAGCGAACGGCGCGGTGATCGCCGAGTTCACGCCGTACGACGCCGCGTCCAAGGCCGGCGTCTACGTCGCGGCCGCCGACTTGGACCGCGACGGCGACTACGAGATCGTGACCGGGCCCACGAAGGGCTCGCCGCAAGTGCGTGTGTTCGACGGCGCGGGTGCGCCGTTCACAAGCGCCAGCCTGCCGGCCTTCAAGAACCAGTTCCCTGCCTACCCCGCGAAGTTCAAGGGCGGCGTCTCCGTCGCGGTGGGCGACGTGAACGGGGACGGCGTGCCGGACATCGTCACGGGCGCGGGCGCCGGCGACAAACCGCAGGTCGCCGTGTTCTCCGGCGTCGACACGACTGAGATCGGGCGCTTCGTCCCATTCTCGAAGAACGACCGCGACGGCGTGCGCGTCGCGGTCGGCGACGTCGACTTCGACGGGCGCTTCGACATCGTCGCCACGCTCGGCGCCGGCGCGAAGACGGAGGTCGTCGCGTTCGACGGAGTGACGTTCGAGGAGAAGTCGTCGTTCGTCCCGTTCGAGACGAAGACCACCAAAGGCGCCTTCGTCGGAGGAGTCCGTCGATGATCCGTCGCGTCGCGTTCGTCGCAGTCGTTTCCTTCGCGTTCGCCGGCTGCGCATCGCGGCCGACCGTCGCGCTGCTCACCGACTACGGCACCTCCGACTCCTACGTCGCCGAGCTCAAGGGCGCGATCCTCGGCGCGAACCCGTCGGCGTCGATCCTCGACCTCACGCACGAGATCGAGGCCTACGACATCCGCGAGGGCGCCTACCTCCTGTCGCGCGCGGCCTCGATGTTCCCGAAGGGCACGACGTTCGTCGTCGTGGTCGACCCGGGTGTGGGCACGCCGCGGCGCCCCATCGCGATGCGCACCGCGACCGGCAAGACGTTCGTCGGCCCGGACAACGGGCTGTTCTCGCTCGTGATGAAGAGCGAAGGGCCGTGCGAGACGCACGCGTTGACGGAGACGAAGTTGTGGCGGACCGCCGATCCGTCGACGACCTTCCACGGCCGCGACATCTTCGGCCCGGTCGCGGGACGTCTCGCCGGCGGCGTGTCGCTCGCGGCGCTCGGCCCGCGCGTCGACGACCCGGTCACGCTCGACTTCCCCGCCGCGAAGGACGACGGCGGCGTGCTGCGCGGCATCGTCCTGCACGTCGATCACTACGGCAACGTCGCGACGAACATCCCCGCGGCGATGGTGAAAGCGAACGCCTACGTCGTGAACGGCACCGTCTTCCCGCGCGCGCGCACCTACGGCGAGGTGCCGGTCGGCGCGCCGGTGCTCGTCGTCGACAGCACGGGCTTCGCCGAACTCGCTCTCAACCAGAAGAGCCTCGGCCAGACCGGCACCTGGCGGGCGGGCACGGCGCTGACCTTCGAGCCGCGGAAGTAAGGCGGCCGCGCCCGGCGGCGGCTCTCGCCGCCCCCGTCTTCTTGCCGAGGGAAGCCGCGTCCGCTCG
>CAZOLL010000006.1:0-23249 GCA_964580365.1 uncultured Phycisphaeraceae bacterium | reverse complement strand
CATCGAGGCGATGCGCGTCAGTCCGAGCGCGGAAGATCTGCGCGCCCGCGAGGCCGCAGCCGAGCACGCGACGCGCGACCTCGACGGCGTCGAGGCCGCCGAGCGCGCGCTCACCGAATTCACGACCGGCCACGCCGCCCGCGGTCCGTTCCTCGCGCGAATGCTCGCCGCGCTCGAACCGGGCACGCGCGAGTACGGCGCGAGCGAGCTGCGCCTGATCGAATGCTCGTGCGAAGGCGGGGGTCGCGACAGCCGCGTCGTCGGCCGGGTCCGGGTGCAGTGGAACGACGAGCAAGCCGAGACCGTGCTGAAGAAGCGCCTCGCGCTGCTCGCCGGCGTCCGCGACCCGAAGGTCGTCGAGGAGACGGAGAGCCGCGACGAGCTGGCGCAGACCAAGGTGCTCCGCTTCGAAGCCGTTTTGCCCGGCGGCGCGGAGGGGAAGCCGTGAGGATCGTCGCGTACTTCCTTCTCATCGCCGTGCTGCTCGCCGCTGCGACCGAATACCTGGTGAGCGGCGGCCGCGTCCGCCGCGAGATCCGCGCCCGCGCCGCCGCGATCGAGGACGCCGCCCGTCAGACCCGCGACCTGCTCGCGATCCGTTCACCGCCGAGCCGCGAGGAGCTCGGCGCCGTCGACGAGGCGGCGACCGCGCGCCACGAGAAGATCGATCAGGCCGCCCGCACACTCGCGCGCGGTGGGAGCACGAGTGTCCCGAGCGTCGACGAGCTGCTCGCGCGGGCCGCGTCGGTCGGCCTCAACGAAGGGCTGCGGCGCGCGCTCGCCGACTCGCTCACGAGCACCGCGTCGCGGACCGCGCCCGAGTCGCGGCGCCGCGCGGTCGGCGCGTTTCTCGCCGCGTGCGAAGGTTCGAAGTGCCGCGTCGAGACCGTGACGCTCGACGCCGCCGACAACCGCGACAAGGACCGGCTCCCGATCGAGCGCGTCCGACTGCGCGCGTCGCTCGTCGGCTCGCCCTCCGCACTGGTCCAGCTCTTCGAGAAAGTCCACACGCCGCGGCTCGAGCCGCCCTCGGGTGGCGATTCGAATCGCGCGCCGGAAGTCGTCGGCGACGTCGTCAACTTCCACATCGCGGCGATCCCCCCCGCCGAGTGGGAGTCGCTCGGCGCCAACGCGATGGAGCCGCCGGTCCGTCTTGCGCTCGAGATTGACTTCCTCACCGGTGCAATCGGGTCCGCGGGCGCGAGCGGAGGTGCCCCGTGAAGCCGGTCGGCGTGGATCGAATTCTCGTGTTGACAGGCACTTGCCTCGTTCTTATAGTTCTCGCCTTCACGGGTTTGTTTCTTAACACTAGAACTAGCAAGAGGTTAGGTCCGCTCACCGTGATCGAGACCGAGTCCACCCTCGCGTCCGCGCGACGCCCTCTCGAGAGTCGCGCGCGCGCAGTGGTCTTCTCCGATTGGACACGTGCGTTCGCCGTCGAGGCGCGCACCGCGAACCGCTCGCTCAGCGCCGGCTCCTTCTATGACGCGACCGCCCTGGTCGACTTCGCCGGGCGCTCCGACCTCGATCACTTGGTTCGGGAGTCGCTCGTCGCGCCGGCCGGCCTGCGTGCGACCGAGCAGGCCGAGCCTGCGGGCATCCTCCTCGAGTGGAACGCGAACCCGAGCCTCGCCGCCATCGGCGCGCTCGTCGCCAAGAACGCGGGGACGAACGCCGCGCTGCAGGCGGGTTTCCGCGTCGACCGCTGGCGCGCCGGCGAAGAGCCGGCGGTGATCGCGACGGTCCCTTTCGACCGCACCTCCTACCTCGACGGCACGGTCGGCCCGCGGGGCGGCGCCTGGACCTATCGCGTGCGCGCGTTCGTCGCCGGCAAGGCGAGCGACGGCTCCCGCGTGGCGGAAGAGAGGAAGAGCGACCTGGTGAGCGTGTCCCGCTCCGAGGCGTTCGACCTGGCTCTGGTCGCCGGCGACACGACGAAGGTCACGTTGGAAGTGACCGTGACGGTCGGAACAGGTAAGAAGAGCGCCCGATTCGAGGCGCGACGCGGCGAACGGATCGGCTCTTCACGCGACGTGGACGGAATGGCAGTCGATTTCAGCACCGGACTGACGGTGTCCGAGATCGCGGAACTCGACGATGTTCGCGAGCTGACGGTGCGGCACCCGTTGTTCAACCCGGACGGCTCGCGACGGATCGACGAGAACGGACTCGTGTATCGGGACGAAGTGCGCAAGGTCCCGGTGCGGCGGTTGGAAGTCCGAGTGCAGGACAGCGCCGGGGCGACCCGCGCGCTGAGCATCGATCGGTGATCGGAGCGGCGGGCCTCCGCCGCTCGATGTCCGGTCCGGACGCCCGGATGCTCGCTCGCTCTCGCGGGCGCCGGCGAAACTGCAGGAGAAGATCGAAATGAGTCACCTGAGGTCCTTCATCCCGGCCGCGACGCTCCTCTGCGTCGCGACGACGCTCACGGGCTGCAACCTGTTCGGCGGCGGAGACGACGGCGCGGCAAAGCCGATAGCCGAGTCCGCGACCCCGCAGGACGAAGCGGTCGCGAGCGACGCCGACGACGCCACGGTCGCGATCACCACGCCGCCGGCGCCGCCCGCCACGGCGACCGACGACGCCGCTCCGAGCGGAGTCCGCGTCGACGAGCTGCTCGCGCAGGCCGGCACCTCCGAGCAGGCCGGCGAGCTGGTCGAAGCGCGCGCGATGTACGCAAAGGCCGTCGAAGCCGACCCGGGCAACGCCGAAGCGAAGGCCGGCTTCCAGCGCACCGGCGCCGCGCTCGCGATGACCGACGCACAGGAGGCCGGCGCCGCCGCCGCGCGCTCCGCGGCTCCCGCCCCCGCCGGGGGTGCGCCCGACGACGTGACCAAGAACGCCGAGGAGATGGCGCAGGTCCGCCGTGCGCAGGTCCGCATCGAAGCCGAGAGCAAGGTGAAGCAGGGCGAGGCTGCCCTGAACGCCGGCGACTACGACACTGCGATCCGCTCCTTCGAGGACGCGCTGATGCTGGTCGGGTTCAACCCGTTCCTCATCGGCGGCGAGCTGCGCGAGGACTCGCTGCAGGCCCGCATCGACGCGGCCCGCCGCGCGAAGTCCGAGCACGAGCGCGCCGAAGAGCAGGCGCGCCAGGCCCGCATCCAGCGCCAGAAGCAGGAGCGCGAGGACGAAGAGCGCGCGCGCCTCGAGCACAAGATCGTCGTGCTGTGCGACGCCGCGAACAAGGCGTTCCAGGACGACCGCTTCGCCGAGGCCGAGGCCGACCTCGAAGAGGTCCTGCGCCTCGACCCGACGAACGCCCGCGCGTCGAACCTCCTCCAGCTGACGCGCGACGCGCGCATGCAGTCGAACGACCGCGAGATCAAGGCGGACTACAAGCGGAACTGGCGCGAGACGTTCGACGAGCTGCAGTCCGAGCTGCGCCCGCAGAACGACCTCGTGGTGTTCCCCGAGGACAAGGCGTG
The DNA here is from genome assembly GCA_964580365.1 of uncultured Phycisphaeraceae bacterium. Lineage (GTDB taxonomy): Bacteria > Planctomycetota > B15-G4 > B15-G4 > JADJEK01 > CAZBOK01. The sequence continues at coordinate 19,821 of CAZOLL010000006.1, read as the reverse complement.
GCGCGACATCGCGTCCCAGGGACCGGTCGAGTTCTCGGTGCAGGACAACCTGATGAGCGCGGACGAGCGCGCGATCACCGCGAAGCTGTTGGGCACTCCGATCACCCTCAGCTTCGCTGACACGCCGCTCTCCGAGGCGATGAAGTTCTTCAACACGGTGACCGGTGTCAACTTCATCGTGTCGCCGGCAATCGCCGAAGCCGGCGAGGAGCCGCAGTTCACGGTGAACGCCGGTCCGATGTCGGCGCTCGACGGGCTGAACCTCCTGATGAGCATCTCGGCGACGCCGCTCAGCTACCAGATCAAGGACGGCGTGGTCCGCATCGTCGGCGCGAAAGAGGCGACGGGCGGCCAGCAACTCGAGTTCTACGACATCCGCGATCTCTCCAAGAAGATCAGCAACTTCCCGTCGAAGGACTTCAACCTGCATCCGTCCGGCGCGGCCGATGAAGGCCTCGGTGAGGCCGGCCCCGAGCCGCAGCCGCTCGTGCTCGAAGGCGAGCGCCTCGCGGAGCTGATCAAGGCGAACATCGCGCCCGAGTCGTGGGACGCCGACCCGGCCAACTCGATCCAGGCGGTCTCCGGCGCGCTCGTCGTGCGCCAGACGCGCCCGGTGCACGAGCTGATCGCGGCGCTGCTCAAGGACCTCCGCGAGAACGCCGGCACGCTCATCAACATCGAGAGCCGGTTCCTCACGGTGTCCGACTCGATGCTCGAGGACATCGGCGTGGACTTCCGCGGCCTCGGCCCGGACGAGGTCAACCCGGACGCGAAGATCCCGACGGGTCTCGCGCTCGAGGACTTCGGCACGCCGCCCGACGGCTTCGGCACGCCGACCAGCCCGAGCGGCCTCGGCACCGACAACGACGTCGGCATCTTCTATGACACGAGCGAAGGCGACGTGAAAGCGCGCGTCGAGCAGCTCTACGACCTCTCGCTCGGCAACGACGAGTTCCAGAACTCCGGCGGCCTCTCGGTGCAGGCGACCTTCCTCGACGACGCTCTCGTCGAGGCGATCCTGCGCGCGGTGTCGAAGTACGGCACCTCGAACATCGTCGACGCCCCGTCGCTCACGGTGTTCAACGGCCAGCGCGCGAGCCTGAACGTCATCAACCACTTCTCCTACGTGAAGGACTTCGACGTCGAGATCGCTCAGGCGGCCGTCATCGCGCAGCCGATCGTCGACGTCATCCAGGAGGGCGTGGTCCTCGACGTGCGCCCGGTCGTCTCGTCCGACAAGCGCTTCATCACGATGGAGCTGCGTCCGACGGTGGCGAACCTCGACCGTCCGCTCGACACCTTCACGACCTCGCTCGCGATCGGTTCCGACGTGACGATCGAGCTGCCGACCTTGCGCATCCAGCGCGCGCGCACCACGGTCACCATGCCGGACGGCGCGACGCTCCTGATCGGCGGCTGGAAGATCGCGGACGACCAGGATTTCGAGTCCGGCGTCCCCTTCCTCAACAAGATCCCGCTGATCTCTTTCCTCGCTTCGAGGAAGGGCAAGTTCCTGAACAAGAAGAAGCTGATGGTGCTCGTCCACGCGCGCATCGTCATCCCCGAGGAAGGCGAGCCGCGGTACGCGACCGCCGGCAACTGAAACTTCCCGACCGGCGGCGGGCGCTCTCGCCCCCGCCGGAATGGTCTGGTACAAATCGACGCTCCGCTCCGGTCATCGGGGCGGAGCGTCGTTGTTCGTGATCCCCACGCCGGCTCGGGGGCACGGCGTTACGGCACCGCTCCAATGCGGATATCGGTCCATCGCGGAGGTGAATTCCGCCCCATGCGCACGCCCGTCGCCCTTTCGTTCGTCCTCCTCTTCTCTCCTTTCCTCGCCGCGTCTCCCCCGGACACCGGCGACGCCAAGACCAAGAACCTGCAGGACGACATCCGCTTCGCGCGCGACCTCGCGCGCTACCGGTACTTCGACCTGTCGGTGAGCTGGCTCTCTTCGATCGAGGGGCGCAAGGACCTCGACCCGAGCGTGGTCGGCGACGTGCTGCTCGCGAAGGCGGAGATCGCGCGGCTCGCGTCCGAGTATGCGGTCACGCGCGAGGAGCGGCGCAGGTACTACGACGAGGGCGCGGTCCACTACAAGAAGGCGCTCGAGAGCCTCGGCGCGACGATGACGCCCGACAAGGGCGAGGCGATCGTCGACGGCTACTGCAAGCTGCTCGTGTCGCGCGGCGAGTTCTACACCGAGGAGATCGCGCTCGCGAAGGACAACGGCGTCGCGGCGGACAAGATCGCGGAGTTCAAGAAGTCCGCCGACGAATCGTTCCGCGAAGCGGTGAAGACGCTGAACGGCGCGCGCGACGAACTCGTGAAGGCGTCCGAGGCTCCCGACGCGACCGAGCAGGACAAGGAACAGCTGACGAACCTCGCGCAGTTCGCGCAGTACACGCGCGGCCAGTCCTACTACTTGTGGGCGCTGCTCTACGACCCGAGCGACGCGAACCGCGCCGACTACCTGCACCAGTGCGTCGACAAGCTCACCGACTTCATCTGGGACGTCGGCAACGACAACTTCTTCGCGCTCTACGCCTACTACTTCAGCGGAATGGCGGAGTGGGAGCTCGGCCGCCTCGAGGAAGGCAAGGCGAACGACCACGACGCGAAGGCGCTCGCGAATCTCAACCACATTCATTCGGACGCCGGCATCGACCTCACGCGCATCTCCGGTCCGAACGTGTCGGACTCCGAGAAGTCGTTCGTCACGGAGCTGTTCGAGAAGTCGTACCTCGGCTCGTCGCAGGTCTTTCGCTCGATCGCGTCGCGCCTCGAGAAGAACACCACGATCCAGGACACCGACAAGCTCGACAAGCTCGCGTTCGACTTCCTGGTCGTGAAGGCGCCCGGATACGAGAAGCCGTGGTGCATCACCGCGCCGGTGTACAAGCCGGCGCTGGTGCAGGCGCTGCGCGCCGCGGCGATCGGCACGATCGACGAGATGGAGAAGCGCCTGAAGGACGGGCACCTCGCGCTCACCGACTACGGCAACCTCGCGCTGCTCGAGAAGGCGAACGGTCTCACCGACGTCGGCAACTCCGCCCAGGCGCTCGCGATCGTGAAGGACGTCGCCGAGAAGAACCGCTCGACCGGCGTCGGCGTGAAGGCGCAGAAGCAGCTCGCCTCGATGATCGGCGACGACTCCGGCGGCTCGACCACGCAGCCCGCGAGCGTCATCTACCTCGCGGTCGACGGACTCCTCGCCGACGCGAAGTACGCCGAGGCCGCGGCGAAACTCCAGCAGGTCGTCGCCGCCTGCACGAGCGACGAGGACAAGAAGCTCTTCCTCACCAAGTCGTGGCGCCAGATGGGCCGCTGCTACGAGCAGACCGAGCACCTCCTCGAGGCGGCGCTCGCCTACGAAAGAGGCCTCGACGCCGCGCGCGCGCTCAAAGAGGAAGCCACGACGGCCGACCTCGCGAAGATGGCCTTCAACGCGTGGAACCGCCGGTTCCTCGAGACGAAGAACGACTTCGACAAGGCGCAGCGCGACCGCGCCGGCCAGGCCGCGAAGGAGTTCGGCGGCGCCGAGGACATCGACTACCAGGACGGCCGCGAGAAGTTCGACAACGCGAACGCGCTCGCGGCGAAAGCGCCGGAGCGCAAGGCCGCATTCGAAGCGGCGAAGGCGTCGTTCGACAAGATGGCGCCGGGCAGCGTGTTCTACGAGCGCGGCCTCGTCTTCCGCGGCCGCTGCTTCGCGGAGATGGGCGACCACGAAGGCGCGGTGAAGGCCTACGACGAGCTGTTCGCCCGCATCGCCGACCCGAAGAACTCGGTCGGCGTCGACGCCAAGAAGACCGAGTACCGCGGCGTCGCGGAGGCGGAGGCGACCTACTACAAGTCGGAGTCGCTCCTCGCGCTCAAGCGCTGGGAAGACGTGCTGAAGACGCTCGAAGGCTTCGAGGACAAGTACAAGTCGCAGAAGTCATTCTTCCCGAACGTCGCGGACTTCCGCATCGAGGCGAACGCCGGCCTCAAGCGACTCGACGTCGCCGACGACCTGATGCGCAAGATGCTCACGGACGCCGCGCTCGCGAACACCTCGGTCGCGACGCGCGCGATCAAGGTGCTGATCAAGGCGCACTACGACCAGTACTCCGCCTTGAAGGGCGCCGAGAAGGACGTGGCGAAGTACCCGCCCGCCGCGCTCGACGAGCTGAGGAAGTGCGCCGACCTGCAGGCGATCGCCAACGAGCGCGACCAATTCGCCAACCCGAAGAACCTCTCGCTCGCGGGCCAGTGGTACCTCGAGCTGAAGGAGTGGTCGCTCGCGGCGCAGTCGTTCAAGAAGCTGTTCGACCTCTTCGGCGCCGACGAGAAGCAGAAAGCGACGATCACGCGCCTGAAGCCGCTGTATGCGCAGTGCCTCGTCGAGCTGCGCAACCGCTTCGACGAAGCGGAGACGATCCTGCGCGAGCTGATGGACGCCGACCCGAACAACAGCGCGAACATCCGTCTGTTCGCGAAGACGCTCGGCGGCTGGATGGAAGTGCGCGGCAAGCCGGGCGCGCCCGAGTTCGTCGAGATCGCCGGCACCGGCAAGTACGCCGAAGCGATTGCCCAGTGGGTGCGCCTCACCGCCAGCCTGGAAGGCGCTCAGAAGAAGAACTCGCCCGAGTGGTGGGAGACGAAGGTGAACGCGCTGTTCGGGCTGTACATGCTGGCGAAGACCGACGCCGACGCGAAGGGCCAGGCGAAGGCGACGATCGAGAGCTGGGAGCGCGCCTACGCCGACGAGATCCCGAGGGCTCCCGCCGACGTCCAGGCGATCATCGCCCGCATCAAGGAGGCCGTGAAATGACGCGCGTTTCCCTCACGCTCACCGTGGCGGCGGTCGCCGCGCTGGTCGCGGCTCCCGCGCTCGCGTCCGACAAGATCCAGAAGACCGCCGGCGGCAAGGCGCTCGTCGTCGATCAGGTCACGCAGGATCAGTGGGACGCCGTGAAATACAAGAAGGGCGCGGTCGAGGTCCCCGAGAACCCCTCGAAGATCCGCCAGATCGTCTATGGCGACGCGCCGGAGAAGTTCGAGCTCGGCGTCGACAAGCGCGACGCGGGCGAGTTCGAGAACGCGGTCACGTTGCTCAAGGCCGCCGAGTCCGAGAAGGGCGTGCGCCCGTGGATCAAGGTGTACGCGCCGTACGAGCTCGGCAAGACCTACCTGCTGTGGGGCTCGAAGGAGAAGGCGAAGTTCGGCGACGCGGTGCGCGAGTTCGACCGCGCGCTGCAGGCCGACCAGAAGACCCGCCTGCGCCCGCAGATCCTGTATCACCGCGCGAAGGCCCAGCTCGCCGCCGGCGCCGTCGACAAGGCGATCGCCGACCTCGATCTGCTCGGCAAGGAATCGATCGACAACAAGTACGGCATCACCTGGGAGATCAAGGCCGGCTTCGAGAAGGCCGAGACGCTCGACCAGGCCGGCAAGAACGACGAAGCGAAGCGCGAGTACTCGCGCCTCGAGACCAACTGCAAGTCGTTCATGGGCCGCCAGGACCTCGAGGAGTCCGAGCGCTCGCTCGCCGCCGAGACGGCCGGGCTCGCTCGACTCGCGCAGGGCCGCGTGCTGATCCGCGACAACAAGCTCACCGACGCCGAGCGGTTCTTCACCGCGATCACCGATGACAAGAAGGAAGTGGAGTCGGTGCAGGCCTCCGCGTGGGTGGGCAAGGGCATGGCGCTGCAGGCGCAGAAGAAGCTGAAGGACGCGCAGCTCGCGTATGCCCGCGCGAAGATCTGGTTCGCGAACGCTCCCGACGCCGTCGCCGAGGCGACCTACCGCCTCGGCCTCGTGACGGAGGAGCTCGCGGCCCAAACGCCGCCGACGGAGCCGAAGGGCGCGAAGCTCGCGCAGGACTACTACAAAGAGGTCGTCGCCCGCTTCCCCGGCAGCCGCTTCGCGCAGATGTCGCGCGAGAAGATCCGCTGACGCAACGCGGGACGCTCCGGCTCCTCCAGCGACTGTCGCTCGTCGCCGCGGCGTTCGCCGCGGCGGCCTGCTCGAAGCCGCCCGCTCCCGACGTCATCCTCGTCACGCTCGACACGTTCCGCGCCGACCGCGTGCGCGCGGACGTCGCGCCGCGCCTGACCGCGCTCGCGGCGAGAGGCGTCTTCTACGAATCCGCGATCGCACCTGCGCCGCTGACGCTGCCATCGCACGCGACGATCCTCTCCGGTCTCCTGCCGAACGCGCACGGCGCGCGCGACAACCGGCCGTTTCGTGTCGCGGCCGGCACAACCACGGTCGCCGATGACCTGCGCGCGCGCGGCGCCGCGACGATCGCGATCATCGGCAGCGAAGCGCTCTCCGTGACGACCGGACTTGCCGCCGGGTTCGACGTCTACGACGCCGATCTCCCCCGCACGCGCGGCAGCGTCCATCTCGACGAGCGCCGCGCCGACCAGGTGACCGACGCGGCGCTCGCACGCGCGCGCGCCGCCGCGAAGGACCGTCCGCTGTTCCTCTGGGCGCACTACTTCGACTGCCACGCGCCCTACGCGGCGCCGGAGCCGTTTCAGTCGCGCTTCGCGGCGTCGCCCTACGACGGCGAGGCGGCCTTCGTGGACGAGCAGGTCGGCCGGCTGCTCGACGAGCTGTCGAAGGTCCGCGACCTCTCGAGCGCGTTGATCGTGATCACCGCCGACCACGGCGAAGCGCTGGGCGAGCACGGCGAGAGCACGCACGGGTTCTTCCTGTACGACGCGACGATCAAGGTCCCGCTGATCGTGGTCGACCCGCGCGCCGCAGAGCGCGGGCTGGTCGTCCGCTCGCAGGTGCGGCTCGTCGACCTGCGCCGAGCGATCGACGGGTTCGCCGGCGGCGCGCCGTTCACGTTGCCCGAGGACGAGCCCGCGTTCGTCGAGACCCTCTACGCCGCGCTTCACTGCGACCACGCGCAGCTGCGCGGCGTGCGGCGCGACGGGTTCAAGTACCTCGAGTCCGGCAGCGAGGAGGCGTACGACCTCGCGAAGGACCCCGGCGAAAACGAGGACGCGATCGCGCGCCCCGAGCTCGCGTCGAAGGTCGACGCCGCGCGCACGGTGGTCGCCGACGTGGTGTCGCGCCCCGCCGCGCCCGTCCCCGCGCTCGACGGCGGCTTGCCCGGCTACCTCGGCCTCCCGGCGACGGGAGCGATCGCGGCGCCGACCCGCAAAGAGAACGCGGCGCGCCCGTCGCCGCGCGCGATGAAGGACGCGATCGCCGACCTCGAAGAGGGAGTGCGCCTCCTCGAGCTCGGCCTGCGCGAAGCCGCCATCGAGCGGCTCGACCTCGGCGTCGCACGCGACGAGAAGAACCCTGCGCTCCGGTTCTGGCGCGCCCGCGCGCTGCGGGCCGCCGCGCTCGCGGACGGCGACGCGGCCCGCGCCGACGACGCGATCGCCGAGTTCGAGGCGGCGCTGGAGCTGCGTCCGACGGCCGCCTCGCCGCGCGACCTCCTGATCCACCTGCTTGCGCAGCGCGGGCGCTACGAGGAAGCACGCGCTCTCGGCGACCGCGCGGTCGCGGACGGCTCGGCGAACCCGGACACGTTCGAGGCGCTCGGCAAGCTCCACCTCACCGAGCGCGGTCGCTTCGCAGCGAAGGACAACCCGCTGTTCGACGAAGCGCTCGGACTTTCGGAGCTCGCGCGCGCGGTCGAACTCGCGGGCGACGCCGCCGACGTCCGCATCGTCGACGAACTCGTCGCGCGTTACTCGGCGCGCGGCGAGTCCGTACAGGCCGCCCGCTTTCGTGACCGACGCGCGCGGCTCACCTCGGGTGCGAAGAGTGCGAATGGGCAGTGAACTCGCGCTCGCGACGCGCGGCGGGAAGCCGGCACGACAAAAAGACTTCCGAGCCTTTGTCGGCGCTTGCTTCGCAGTTTCAGCGTTGATAGAGTCCGCCCGCTTTTCAGCTTAACCCCTTTAGTCGGAACGCTTTCCTCGACTCCCAACACGGCGCGCCGACGCCGCACACGGTCGCTCTTCGATCGTGTCGCGCGCGAGCGGAAAAGCCCTCGGCCATCGAGCCATCGAGAAGGACGAAGCAATGGCGAAGAACGCCCTCGTCACCCCGAAGAACGCTGCACTCCTGTTGATCCCGTCGCTCGCGCTGCTCGCGGCCTGCACGATCGGCCACGACGAAGGCGCCGCGGCGAGCACCGAGCCGACGCCGGTCGCGTCCGTCGACGCCGACGCGACGCCCGATGCGTTCGTCGACGCGACGACCGGCGCGCAAGATCCACAGGATCCGCCTGAGTCCGAGCCGCAGGATCCCCCCGCCGGCGACGAGCCGACGAGCGACGAGTCGACGAGCGACGAGTCGACGGACGGCGACGCACAAGACTCGCAAGACTCGCAAGACTCGCAAGACTCGCAAGACTCGAAGGAAGAGCCTGGCGCCGACGCGCCCGCACAGGACGCCGCGGCGCCCGCCGCCGAGCCGGCTGCCGCCGCTCCCGCCGTCGCCGACCAGAACGTGACGCAGGAGGCGGAAGAGCGCTGGAAGATCAAGCAGCAGCAGATGCAGATGCAGGTGCAGGAGCTCGTCGACGAGGGCCAGCGCCTGTTCGAGTCCGGCAAGTACGCCGAGGCGAAGGCGCGCTTCGAGCAGGCGCTGTATCAGATCCAGTGGTCGCCGCTCTCGGTCGACTGGGGCAACCTGAAGGAGCGTGCGCAGGCCGGCCTCGAGAACGCCGACCGCGCCGCCACCAGGAAGGACGCCGAGACCCGCCGCGATCAGGAGAAGTCGGCGTTCGAGAAGATCCGCGACGAAGAGGTCGCGGAGCAGCGCCGCCAGGAGGAGATGGTCCTCCAGATGCTCGATGACGCGATCGTCGCGTTCAACCGCAACGACTTCACCGAGGCCGAGCGCATCGCGGACGAGATCCTGAAGCGCGATCCGAAGAACGACCGCGCGGCGCGCCTCCGCAAGGACGCCATCGAGTCGCAGCGCGACCAGTTCAACTCGAAGGCCGTCGACCTCAGGAAGCAGGAGTTCCGCCGCTGGAAGCAGGAGATCGAGGCGACGCGCATCCCCCACGCGAACATCCTCACGGGCCCCGACGAGGACCGCTGGCGCAAGATCTCCGAGATCCGCACGCCGGCGTCGCTCCTCTCGCTCGGCGAAGCCGACAACCCGATGACGAAGGCGCTGAAGGAGAAGATCGCCAACACGCGCGTCACGTCGATCACGATCTCCGAGGTCAGCCTCCCCGAGGCCGCCAACGCGATCAACATCATCACCGGCATCCCGATCGTCGTGGACCCCGAGGTGAAGACGGAGCTCGAGTCCAGCTCGGTGCAGCTCAACATGGGCACGCTGACCGACATCTCGGTCGAGTCGCTGCTCAACCTCGTCACGCAGCAGGCCGGTGAAGGCCTCGTGTGGAAGGTGATGAACGGCGTCGTGTTCATCACGAAGGCCGAGAAGGCCCTCGACAAGGGCATCCCGCGCATCCACTCGGTGCAGGACCTCACCTTCGCGCTCACCGACTTCAAGGGTCCGCGCATCGGCAAGATCCCGCTGCCGAACCAGGAAGCGAGCGAAGAGGAAGGCTCCGTGTTCGGTTCGGATCAGGCGGGCGAGACGGTCGTCCAGCCGGAAGAGATCACGAACCTGATCAAGGAGAACATCGCGCGCGGGAGCTGGGAGTCCGGCAAGTACTCGGTCGACGTCGCGAACAACAACCAGATCCTCGTGATCCACACGCCCGAGGTGCAGCTCCAGGTCGCGCAGTTCCTCGACGACCTGCGCCGCTTCGCGAGCTCGGTGGTCACGATCGAGTCGCGCTTCGTCACGATCACGGACGCGTTCCTGCAGGAGATCGGCGTCGACTGGCGCGGTCTCGGCCCGGTGAACGGCACGGAAGCGTTCCTGAACGACGTGACCTACGGCCACGAGGACAACGCCGGCACCGCGAAGGACAACGGCGGCCCGGGCCTCTCGTCGGGCGCCGGCCTCGCGCCGATCGCGGGCGCGTTCTTCAACGACGGCTCGGACGGCGACGTGCGCGCCTTCACGGAGAACTTCTTCGAGAGCGCGCTCGGCAAGCTGCTCACCCCCACCGGCGGCGCGGCGCTCCAGGTCGCGATCCTGAAGGGCGACGAGCAGTACAACGCGGTCGTCCGCGCGGTCGAGAAGTCGGTCAACGCGACGACGATCAGCGCGCCGAACATCACCGTCTACAACACCGAGCGCGCCTACGTCACGGTGACGAACCAGGTCTCGTTCGTTCAGGACTTCGACGTCGACGTCGCGAACTCGGCGTTCATCGCGAACCCGAACATCGGGATCATCCAGGAAGGCGTCGTGCTCGACGTCCGGCCCACGATCTCCTACGACCGCAAGTACATCACCCTCGAGATCCAGGCCACGGTCGCCAACCTCCTGCGCCCGATCCGCACCTACACGACCTCGCTCGCCGGCTTCTCGGTCCCGGTCACGTTCCAGCTCCCCGAGCTGCAGACGCAGAGCGCCTTCACGACGGTCCGCGTGCCCGACCAGGGCTCGCTGATCCTCGGCGGCTTGAAGCGCCTGAACTACGTGAACCGCACCGCAGAAGTGCCGTGGCTCGGTCGCATCCCGCTCCTCGGCGTCCTCTTCCGCCAGAAGGGCCTCGACGACGAGACGCGCAACCTGATCATCATCTGCAAGGCGACGATCACGAACCTCAACCCGTGGCGCGACGCGCCGAAGGGCGGCTGATCGAGACCGGCCGGAACCGTCCGGTCGTGACGCGCGGCGCACCGCACCGAGAACATCCGGGGCGGTGCGTCGTGCTTTCCGGGGAGACCTCGTGAGGGCGACGCCATCGCGCGCTGCGGGAGGGATCGCGCTCGTCCTCGCACTCCCGCTCGCGGCGTTCGTGCTCGGGCGTCCGAAGGCGCTGCCGCCGGCCGACCTGACCCTCGTGCTGCCGGCCGAGAACGCGACGTTCGACCCCCAACTGTGCGCGTCGGTCGCCGACCAATGGGTCGCCCGCGAGCTGTTCGAGTGCCTGACCTGCCTCGACCCCGTGACCCTCGAGCCGATCCCGGCGGCGGCGGGTTCGTGGACGATCAGCGCGGACGGCCGCGTCACGACGTTCCGCCTGCGCGCCGGGCTTCGTTGGTCGGACGGCCGGCGGTTGGTCGCCGGCGCCTTTGTCGACGGTTTCCGCCGCCTGCTCGACCCGCGCACGGGCTGTCAGTCGGCGGACCTGTTCCGGGTGATCGCGGGCGCCGATTCGGCCTTGGCCGGCGGGCCGATCGAAGCGATCGGCGTTCGCGCGCCGGACGACGCGACGGTCGTCATCGAGACGGCCGAACGGTGCCCGTACCTGCCCGCGCTGGTGAGCCACTGCCCGAGCGCGCCGATCCGTCTCGATGTCATCGAACGCTTCGGCGACCGCTGGACCGAGCCCGAGCACCTCGTGTGCAACGGCCCCTACCGGCTCGCGCTGAGACGAGTTCGCGACCGCGTGCGGCTGGTGGCGAACGAGCAGTGGCACGGCGCGGCCGGCGTCGGCGCGCGCGTCGTCGACGGGCTCGTCGTCGAGTCGTCCGCCACCGCTCTCAACCTCTACCTCACCGGCGCAGTGGACTGGATCAACGCGATGCCGGCGTCGGCGGTGCCGGCGCTGCGTGCGCAGGGGCGCGACGACCTGAAGTTGTCCGTCATCCTCGCGACCAACTTCCTGCGCATGAACGTGACGCACGGGCCGCTCGCGGACGTGCGCGTTCGGCGCGCGATCGACGCGATGCTCGACCGCGCGGCGCTCTGCGAGTTCGTCTACCGCAAGGGCGACCGGCCGGCGCGCTCGTTCGTGCCGCCGAACCTGCCGGGATACCGCCCGCCGGAGCGCACGCACGACGAAGACGTGGCGGAGGCTCGGAGGCTGCTCGCCGAGGCCGGCTTCCCCGGCGGGCGCGGCCTCCCAGAGCTTGAGCTGCTGCACGCCGCCGACGAATCGGCGGCCGGCGTCGCGGAGGCGATCGTGGCGCGCGCCAAAGAAACGCTCGGTCTGCGGCTGCGCCCCGCGCCGCAGGAGTACCGCGTGTTCATCGACTCGCAGCGGCAGCTCCGTTACGACCTCTGTCTCACTGCCTGGGTCGGCGACTTCCCCGACCCGACCAACTTCCTCGACGTGTTCCGCTCCGACTCCGGCTCGAACCGTTGCGGCTGGAAGGACGCGGCCTACGACGCGCTGCTCGACGCCGCGCGCGCCGCGCCGGACGCAGCGGAGCGCGAGCGCCGCCTCGCCGCCGCGGAGACCTACCTGCTCGAGCGCGGCCCCATCGCGCCGATCTCCGTCCGCGGCCAGCCGAACCTCGTCGCGCCGTCGATCGCCGGCTTCACCACCAACCTGCTCGACCTGCATCCGATCGAGCGGATGCGACGCGTCACGCCGTGAGCGCGCCGCCGATCGTGGGCGTTCTGTTGCGGCAGGCGGCGCGCGTCGTCCTGCTGCTGTGGGTCGTGTTCACGGGCGTGTTCTTCCTGATGCGCCTCGCGCCCGGCGGGCCGTTCGACTCCGAGCGCCAGCTCCCGCCGGCGATCGAGAAGAACATCCGCGCGCGCTACCGGCTCGACGACCCGCTCCTGGTGCAGTACCGCGACTCGCTCGAGGCCGTGTTTCTGCGCTTCGACCTCGGCCCATCGTTCTCCTACCGCGACGTCTCGGTGAACCGGATCGTCGCGGAGACGCTCCCGCGCTCGGTGTCGCTCGGCTCCGCGGCGCTTCTGCTCGGGCTCCTGCTCGGCGTCCCGGCCGGCCTCTTCGCGGCTTCGCGGAAGGGCCGCGGCGGCGACCTCGCGCTGCGCGCGCTGTTCGCGTTCCTGCTCAGCGTGCCGAACTTCGTGCTCGCGACGCTGCTCGTCTTGGCGTTCGGGTTCGCGTGGCGCGTGTTCCCGGTCGCCGGGTTCGACTCGTTCTCTCACCTCGTGCTGCCCGCGTTCGCGCTCGGGCTGCCGCTCTCGGCCGCGATCGCCCGCCTCACGCGGGCCGGCGTGCTCGATGCGCTCGCGAGCCCGTTCGTGCGCACCGCGGCGGCGAAGGGCTTGCCGCGCCGGACGGTGCTGGTGCGGCACGCGCTGCGCGCGGGGCTCGTGCCGGTGGTGACCTGGCTCGGCCCGGCGGCGGCCGCGGTGCTGACCGGCTCGTTGGTGGTCGAGCGCGTGTTCGCGATCCCCGGCATGGGCTCGTTCTTCGTGACCAGCGTCATGAACCGCGACTACGGACTCGCCTCGGGCGTCCTCCTGCTCTACTTCGCGATCGTCGCCGTCCTGAACGCGGTGATCGACGTCGCGCTCGTGCTCCTCGACCCGCGGACGGAGGTCGTCCGATGAGCGCCCGCGGCCGCGCGCGCGTATTCCTGCTGCCGCTCGTGCTGCTCCTCCTGCCGATCCTCCCGGCGTTCGTCGCGACGAGCGACGCGACGTCCGGCGTGCTCGCGGAGCAGTTGCGCGCGCCGGATTCCGCGCACTGGTTCGGAACCGACCTGCTCGGTCGCGACGTCCTCGCGCGCACGGCGAGCGGCGTGCGATCGTCGCTCTTCGTCGGGATGCTCGCCGCGCTGACGTCGCTCGTCATCGGCGTGACGGTCGGCTCGATCGCCGGTTTCTCCGGCCCGCGCGTCGACCGTCTGCTGATGCGGACCGTCGACGTGCTGTACGGCATCCCGTTCATCTGCCTCGTCATCTTCCTGCTCGCGATCCTGCGCGACTACCAGACCTCGCTGCGCGCGCACGGTATCACGCGCGACGTCATCGTGTACCTCGCGGTCGGGTGCACGACGTGGCTCACCATGGCGCGGCTCGTGCGCAACGAGGTGCTCCGCATTCGCGCGCAGCCGTTCGTGGAGGCGGCGCAGGCGCTCGGGCTGTCGCGCGCTCGCATGGTCGTGCGGCACGTCCTGCCGAACTGCGCCGGAGTCGTGCTGGTCGCGCTCACGCTCACGATCCCTTCGATCGTGCTCTACGAGGCGTTCTTGTCGTTCCTCGGACTCGGCATCGAACCTCCGAGCGTGTCGCTCGGCATGCTCGCGGCCGAGGGCGTCGCGGCGATGAATCCGATCCGCGCGAGCTGGTGGTTGGTCGTCTTTCCGGGCGCGGCGTTGTCGGTGTTGTTGCTCGGGTTCTCGTTGCTCGGCGACGCGATGCAGGAAGCGTTCGACCCGCGGACGCGAACGCGCGAATGACGGGAGAGGACGGGGGGCGCGGACTTCGCGGGTCTCGGACGGGTCCTCATGGCGGAGGCGGAAAAAGCCGGTGACGATCGTCCGGCCCGCGACAATCACGGCTCGATGAACGAACTCGACGAGTCGACGGTCAAGGCGGACTTCCTGCGCTGGCGCGACGGCGCGGACCCGGCGGCGCTCGCGCGAGTGTTCGATCGGACGGCGCCCCACTTGCTGCGCCTCGCGCGACACGTTTCCGGTTCACGCGCGGACGCCGAGGACGCGGTCCAGGGCACGTTCCTCGTCGCGCTCGAGCGGTCCGCGCGGTTCGACGCGAGCCGGCCGTTCTTGCCGTGGCTGTGCGGCGTCCTCGTGCTGAAGGCGAAGGAAGCCGCGCGCCGCTCGGGGCGAAGCGTCGTGGCGGAGCCGGTGCCGGACTCGATCTCGGTCGACCCGCTCTCCGTGCTCGCCGACCGCGAGACGTCCGAGCGCGTCCGCGCCGCCGTCGACGCGTTGCCGCCCGCGATGCGACGGTGGTCACATCGCCATCGCACACGCTGGCCACCCGATTCAAGCACCCGGATTCGTGTCTTGGAAATCGGACGTCACGCTCCACTCGCCAGCAACGCTGCGGGTCGCCGCCGTACGATCCGAGACCGGCGCTCCGATCGTCGGCGCGAACGTGCTCCTGACGATCGCGATCGGACTCCAGGCGTCGCGTCACACGACGATCGAACAGGCGGCATTCGTTTGGCGCGGCGTCACGGGATCAGACGGAAGCTGCGAGATCCCGGGCGTCCCGCGCTTCGGTGGGTGCTCGTTGGCGGTCACGACCGAAGGACGCGGGATCGCGTGGAGGAGCCCGCTCGACACGACTCGTCTCGATTCGGACCAGGTCGTCGTCATGTCGCTCGACCCCGGCGGCATCGTCGCCGGCCGCGTGCTCGATGATCACGGAGCTCCGCGCGCGGGCGTCGGAGTCGTGCTCCTGATCGATCAAGCCCAACTCGATTCTGCCCGAGGCCTGCTGAATCGACGCAGCGCTTCAATCCCCTCAGACGGCTTCGCGCTGTCCGGAGTCACCGACGCGCTCGGCGCCGTCCGGATCGACCGCGTCCCCGCGAGCCGTGCGATCGTGGCCTTCGTCGATGATCGGATCTACGCCAGGCAGTTCGCTCTCGAGCCCGGCGGCCGAAACGAGTCACTCGAGTTCACCGCATCACGCGTTGTCCGTGTCCGTGGCCGCGCAATGCTCGCACCCGGCGTGGTGGCGAGCACCGGCGCGGTCAGTCGCGCTGTCGTCGGTTCCGACGGTTCGTTCTCGCTCGTGACGGCGGAGGGGGACGGACGATTGCTGTGTCTCGACCGTCCGAAAGAGCCGCGTCGGTGGGCGATGGTCGACCTGCGGCACGATCGCCTCGACGAGGAGTTCGTGTTTTCGCCCGGACGCGAGATCGCCGGCATCGTCGTCGATCAGAACGGGGTGCCGGCGTCGAACGTCGCGCTGCGCGCACGCCCGACCGACTTCTCGACCGACGACGATTCGAACGCAGGGGTGTCCGGTCCGGATGGCCGCGTGACCCTTCACGCGCCTCCGGGCAAGGACGTCCGCGTCTCCCTTGGCTTTTTCTCGAGTGACTCGGTCGCTCGGGAGATCGTCGTGCGGGCGGATGAGGCGAACTTCCGATTCGCGGTCGTCCGAAGAGGACTGGTGCCTGAAGGTCGGATTCGCGTCGCCGTCGTCGACGCGGCGTCGGGTGTGGCGCTCTCCGGTCGCTACTCCATGTGGCAGGACGTGCGGTCGGGATACACCCACACCGGCAGTTTCCAAGAATCGATCCAGCTCTCGATCGAGAACGGCGGACGCGGTCGCATTTTCGCGATGACGCCCGACCATGCCCCGGTCTGGTCCGACGAATTCGACGTCGGCGCCGGAGGACTCCGCGACGACGTCCTGCTGCGCGCCCCCGTCGGCACGAAGCTCACCGTCCACCTCGTCCGCGCGAGCGCCGCTTCGACCGGCGGCCTCGCGGTCGAACTCCATCACGTCGACGACGCTTTCGCGTGGCCCCTCGAGTTCGCGACGACGAGCGCCATCTCCGACGCCGCCGGCAGCGCGACCTTCCACCACCTCCGCACCGGCACCTACACCGTTCGCGTCCGGATCGCGGCGCAGCTCATCGAACGCAGAGTCGAGATCGACGAATCCCTTCCGTCCACGCTCGACATCACATTCCCCTAGAACCCACTCTTCGCGGCGCTCGGCGTCCGACCTCAGAGCGTGACCGGTGAACGGGAACCCGTGGCCCGAGTGACCGGTGGCCCGGCCACCGGGGCCCGAACGCCGTGACCGGGTGACCCGTGAACGGAGACCCGGGACCCGAGACGTAACCGGAGAACCGTGACCGTCGCTCGACGGGTCGCCGTTGGCCGGGTCTCCGTTCACTGTTTTCCGGTTCGCCGGGTCGCGGCGTTCGGGCCCCGGTCGCCGGTACGCCCGGTCTCAGTTCTCGGGTTCCGGTTCTCGGTTGTCCGTCCCTCCGGTCCGCCCAGTCGCTCACAAATCGAAGTGACACCGCACGCGCAGTCCTTCAACGCCCCTCCACTCCGGCTCCTTCTCCGCGCAAACCTCCTTCGCATGCGGACATCGCGTCCGAAACCGACATCCACTCGGCGGCTCACTCGGCGACGGCGGCTCTCCCGGCAACACGATCCGCGAACGCGTCTCGCCGGGCTTCTGCACCGGAATCGCCGACAAGAGCGCTCGCGTGTACGGATGCCGCGGCTTCTCGAACAATGCGCCCGTCTCGCCCTCTTCGACGACCTGCCCGAGATACATCACGAGCACGCGCCGGCTCACGTGCCGCACGATCGACAGATCATGCGAGATGAACAGGTACGCGACGCCGAGCCTTCGCTGCAGCTCGACCAACAGGTTCACGACCTGCGCCTGCACCGACACGTCGAGCGCCGACACCGCTTCGTCGCACACGATGAAGCGCGGCTCGAGCGCGAGCGCCCGCGCGATGCCGATCCGCTGGCGCTGGCCGCCGGAGAACTCGTGCGGGAAGCGGTCGATCGCGCTCTTGTCGAGGCCGACCGTCTCGAGCAGTTGCGCGACGCGCGCGCGCTTCGCGTCGCCCTTCGCGATGCCGTGCACTTCGAGCGCCTCGCCGACCAGGTCGAGCACGCGCAGGCGCGGGTTCAGCGACGAATACGGGTCTTGGAAGACGATCTGCAACTCGCGCCGCGCGCGGCGCAACTCCGCGCCTTCGAGCGCGCGCACGTCGCGCACCGCGCCGTTCTGCGGGCCGAACAGGCGGATCGTGCCGCGGTCCGGCTCGATCAAGCGCAGGAGCAGTCGGCCGAGCGTGGTCTTGCCGCAGCCGGACTCGCCGACGACGGCAAGCGTCTCGCCGGTGGCGACGTCGAGGTCGACGCCGTCGACGGCGCGCACGCGGCCGGTGACGCGGCCGAACACGCCCTTCTTCACGGGGAAGTGCTTCGTGAGGCCGCGCACCTCGATCAACGGCGAGGCGCTCATCGCGCGACCTCTGCGCGCGCGAAGCACGCGACGCGCTGCTGCGCCGCGATCTCATTCAGCGCCGGCACGGCGCGAACGCACTCGTCGCGCTTCTCCGGGCAGCGCGGATGGAATCGACAACCCGGCGGATAGTCCCGCGGCGCGGGGACGCTGCCCTTGATCGCGCCCCACGGGCCGCTGCCCGTCCACGTCGCGGGGCGCGCGGCGAGCAGTCCGCGCGTGTACGGGTGCGACGGCCGCGCGAACAGCGCGCCGACCGCGGCCTCTTCGACGATCCGCCCCGCGTACATTACCGCGACGCGGTGCGCGGTCTCCGCGACGACGCCGAGGTCGTGCGTGATCAGGAGCATCCCCATCTTCCGTTCCGCCTGCAGCCGGCGCAGCAGCTCGAGGATCTGCGCCTGCACCGTCACGTCGAGCGCGGTCGTCGGCTCGTCGGCGATCAACAGCTCCGGGTTGCACGCGAGCGCCATCGCGATGACGACGCGCTGGCGCATGCCGCCGGAGAGCCGGTGCGGGTAGTCGTCGAGCCGCCGCTTCGGGTCGGGGATGCCGACGTCCTTGAACAAGTCCGCGGCGCGCTCGCGGGCGCGCGCGCCGTTCATCCGTTCGTGCAGCACGAGCGCCTCGGCCACCTGCTCGCCGACGGTGAGCACCGGGTTCAGCGCCGTCATCGGCTCTTGGAAGATTATCGCCGCGCGCTTGCCGCGCACGCGCTCGAGCTCGCGCTCCGAGAGCGAGAGCAGGTCGACGCCCCCGAGTCGGACGCGTCCGCCGGTGATCGCGAGCGGCGCGTCGAGCAGGCGCAAGAGCGCATAGGCCGTCACGGTCTTCCCGCAGCCCGACTCGCCGACGAGCGCGAGCGTCTCGCCCCGTGCGACGCGGAACGAAGCGCCGGAGACGATCTCCGTCGCTCCCGCCGTGATCGTGAGCTGGTCGACCTCGAGCAGCGCCGCATCGTGATCGCGGGTCGTCATCGACGCGCCGCTCCGCCGGACTTGTCGGCTTTGCCGAGGCGCGGATCGAAGCGATCGCGCAGCCCCTCGGCGAGGACGTTCATCATCGTGACCGTGACGAAGATGAGAAGCCCCGGCGCGAGGATCAGGTGCAGCTCGCCGGTCTGACGACCTGCGCGGAGCACCTGCCCCCACGACGCGACCTGCGCGTCGCCGAGGTCGAGGAACGCGAGCCCGGACTCCACGAGGATCGACGCCGCGACGCCGAACGCGGCGGTCACGAGGACCGGCGACAGCGCGTTTGGCAGCAGGTGGCGGAACACGACGCGGCGCGCCGGCACGCCGAGCGCCGACGCGGCCACGGCGAAGTCGCGCTCGCGCAAGGAGAGGAACTCCGCGCGCACCAGACGCGCCGTCCCCGTCCAGCCGGTCGCTCCGATGATCACCATCAACTGGAACACCGAGCGGTCCTCGGTGAGCGCGATCAGCGCCATCACGAGCAGGAACGTCGGGAACGCGGCGAACGTCTCGATCAGCCGCAGCACGAGCGCTTCCACGAACCCGCGCCGGTAGCCGGCGAGCGCGCCGAGCAGCACGCCGATCGCGATGGCGATCGACGTCGACACGGCGCCGATCGTGAGCGAGATGCGCGCGCCGTAGAGCAGTCGCGTGAGGACGTCGCGCCCGCTCGGGTCGGTGCCGAGCCAGTGCGCGGCCGACGGCTTTCGCGAGATCGAGTCGACGTCGGTCACGCTTGGCGCGAACCGCACCGGCGGGAAGACCGCGGTGGCGTCGCCTCCGTCTCGCTCGATCCGCGCGAGGCGCTCGGTCCAGTCGCGCGTCGGCTCCTTGTGCGCGAGTCCCGCGGCGACCAGCGTCGCGAGGGCGCACCATCCGGCGATGACGAGGACACGGGCGCGCGCCGGCCGGCGACGCGTCACGAGCCACGCCAAAAGGAACAGCGGGGCCGAGACCAGGAGGCCGTTGAACCAACGGTCGACGATCGACTCGAAGCACCGCGCGTCGAACAGCGCCGTGAACCACGGGAACGAGCGGCCGGCCGGCAGCGCGCCGAAGCCGGTCGACGCGGACGCGGGCACGTCGGCGAAGAACGGCCGGTCGAGTGCGACGATCGGCGCCGCCACCGCGAGGCCCGCGAGCAGGACGATCG
>CAZOLL010000005.1:11482-23946 GCA_964580365.1 uncultured Phycisphaeraceae bacterium | reverse complement strand
GCGGCGGCGCCCCGCCCCCCGGGGTGTGGGGGGGGCCGCGGGGGCCGTCGCGTCGGCCGGGGGTTGGGGGGGGGCGCCGCGGGCCGCGCGCCCGCGCGCGCGCCACGACTCGATCGCGCGGGGGAAGCCGCCGAACAGATGCACCATGAGGAGGGACTCGGCGAGCGTCGCGCGCGGGACGCCGGCGCCGAGGGCCGCGCGCAGCACGCGCTCGAGCTCGTCGAAGCGGCCCGTCGCACCGAGCGCGAGCGCTGCGCAGGCCGCGGCCGCGGTGCGGCCGGGAGGTTCGCGCTCGATCAGGCGCCCGGCGCGCTCGTCGCTGTCGATGACCGGATCTGGGGTCCCGTGGGTCTCGTGATTCAAGGCCGCGCCGTCTCTCGACCGATTCGTTCGCGACGTGTCCGGGCCTCGCGGCGCTGCCGTTCAACGCCGTGCGACCGGGGCGCGTACGTGACCAACGCGCGCCGTGGCCGTCAAGCCGGGTCGCCTTGACACGCTTTCGACGTCGCTGTGGAATCCGTTTTCATCCCGAGGTCCGGTCAGAAGCCGGCAAGTCCCGCGAGTTTCCGACGCTCGCACCGAGGAGATCCCGATGTCCGTTTGTCTCGCCTCCGCGCTCCTGGCCACGCTCTTCGGGCTGGTCCAAGACAATGTGAAAGTCGTGCCGCCCGCCGCGCAGCAGCCCGCCCAGGGACAGCCGGCCCCCGAAGCGAAGGGCGAGGAAGTCCGCGTCCCGGCGGTCGGCTCGCAGTTCGACCGCAACGCCGGCACGGTCGTGGACATCAAGGACTACCGCGGCGGCGCCAACGGCTGCCCCTACATCCGCCGCGCCGAGGACGTGCGCGAGCTCGACTTCTCGAACGTCGACTTCAACGCGCCGGTCGTCGCGAAGGTGAACGGCAAGGACGTCACGCAGGAGGAGTTCCGCACCTGGCTCGCGTTCGTCGCCGGACAGAACGGGATCCTGCAGGCCGAGCTCAACGTCCTCAGCAAGTCGATGATCGACCGCATCATCAAGAACGGCGGAAAGCCGGAGGACTACGAGGTCAAGGACGAGGACGTGAACGCGCGGCTGAAGGAGGAGGAAGAGGGGGCGCGCGCGCAGGGTGAGGTGGCGCTGAAGCAGTACCACGAGCAGATCGACTCGATCCTCGGCATGGACCGCTACCGCGACTTCGTGCGCGGCCAGCTGCGCAGCGAGAAGCTCTTGCTCCCGCCGATGAAGAAGGCGGTCGACGGCAAGCCGCCCGAGGATCCGACGCCGCTGCCGCTCGAGGCGGCCGAGTTGCTGGGCGACAACAAGCAGCTCCGCGACTACCTCGCCGAGTCCTACGCCAAGGGCAACGAGATCCCGTCGATGTTCCGCACCCAGTTCCTGCGCATGATGCAGGAGACGATGGTGTCGCGGGCCTCGATCCGCAGCGCGATCGACCGCTTCCCCGGCGAAGAGGCGCTGCCGTCCGGCACGTTCATGACGGTCGACGGCCAGCCGATCCCCCTCTCGACGGTGCTCGTGTTCGTCACCGACACCCCCGAGATGCGCGTGAACGCGCTGCGCCTGCTGCTGTTGTTCCGCGCGATCGACGACGCGCTCGCCGATGCCGGCAAGCTGATCACCCGCGCCGAGTTCGACACGATGTTCGAGGCGCACGAGGCCGAGTTCCGCGGCACGCTCTTCCCGCTCCGCAACCTCATCGGCCTGCGCGGCTTCACGAGCATGGGCGAGTACCGCGAGTACTACAAGCGGCGCGCGGCCTACGAGCGCATGATCGCGGACACGCTCGACGACGACACGCTGCGTCTGCACCACTCGCAGTTCGGCAAGCTCTTCTATGAGAGCGGTCGCGTCACGATGGACACCATCTTCATCTCGCTGACCGACGCCGAGAAGGCCGCGGGTGGCGTCGGCGCTCCGGCGTGGGAGGCCGCGAAAAAGAAGGCGGACGCCGCGATGGCGGCCCTCAAGAACGGCACCTCGTTCGAGGACGTGCGCAAGGAGTTCGGCAGCCCGCTGCCCGCCGACCCGTCCGGCACGCTCACGTCGATGACGCGCAACGAACTTCGCGGGAAGCTCGGCGAGAACGAGTACGTGATCTTCCAGCGCGGCTACTCGCTCGCGGACGATGTGTTCTACAACCGCGCCGAGAATGACGTCGTCGGTCCGGCGCGCTTCGACGTGTCGCCGATCGCCGGGCTGAAGGTCACGCTCGGCTACATCATCGCGAAGGTCGGTCCGTTCCGCCGGCAGGGCGTCATGAAGGACTTCTCGGTCCAGAAGCCGCTGGTGAAGAACGACTACATCGACCTCAGCTTCGCGCACTTCGCCCAGGAGTGCCTGAAGAACGCGACGGTGGAGCTCGGCGCGGCCCACTGAGCCGCCGCCCTCGCGTCTCGCAAGCCTCGTAAGTTTCGAAGGTCTCGAAGCGATGCAGCGCGCCCGACTCATTCGATCCGGCGCGCTGCATCCGTTCCTGAACATGGCGCAGGACGAGGCGATCGCACCGGCTCCGCCGGTCGTGCGCCTCTACCGCTTCGATCCGCCGGGGCTCTCGCTGGGTTACTTCCAGCGCGCGGGCGACTTCCCCGCGGCCGAGCTGAACCGGTTGTCCGCCGTGCTCGTGCGGCGCGCCACCGGCGGCGCCGCGATCCTGCACGCGGACGACGTGACGTTCGCGATCGTCGCGCGGCCCGGCGACCCGTTGTTCGCAGGGCCGATCGCCGCGTCGTATCGCCGCGTGCACGACGCGATCGCGCTCGGACTGCGGAGCCTCGGCGTCGATGCGACGGCGCGCAGCGGCCACGACGGGGGAGCGGGCGCGCCGCGCGCGGACGAGCCGGTCTGCTTCCACGCGCCGACGTCGTTCGACCTGATGCTCGGCTCGAAGAAGCTGGTCGGCTCGGCGCAGCGGCGCACGCGCGAGCGGGTCTTGCACCACGGCTCGATCCCGCTGCGGAAGAACCCGCTCGCGACGGACGCGGCGTCGATCGAGGATGCAATCGGACGGCGCCCGACGCGGGAGGAAGTCGAGAGCGCGCTCGCCGGCGGGTTCGCCGCGGCTTTCGGGTGGGAGCTCGTGGAGTCGGAGGTTTCGGCGGACGAAGCGCGCGCCGCGGAGCGGCTCGTCCTCGAGAAGTACGGGACCGACGTGTGGAACCGGATGCGCTGACGCGGACGCGTCAGTGATCGCCGGCTTCGGTGACCTTCTGGTACGCGGCCGCGTCGAGCAGCGAGTCGAGCTCGCCGGGGTTCGACGGCTTCAGCTTCACCATCCAGCCGTCGCCGAACGGGTCGGCGCCGATGCGCTCGAGCGCGCTCGACAAGCCGTCGTTCACCTCGACGACTTCGCCCGAGACCGGAGCGACGAGGTCGGACACGGCCTTCACGGATTCGATCTCGCCGAAGCGCTGGCCCTTCGAGAGCGCGTCGCCGACCTTCGGCAGCGAGATGTACACGAGGTCGGTGAGGTGCTTGACCGCGAAGTCGGTGATGCCGACCACGACCAGTCCGCCGTCCTTCTTCGCCCACTCGTGAGTCTCGAGGTACCGACGATCGTTGGGGATCACGCGGGCGTCTCCGGTCTCTGGTTCCTGCGGTAGAAGGGCAAGGCGACGATTTGAATGTCGGCGCGCGCGCCGCGCAAGTCCAGGGACAGCGCTCGGCCGGGGACGGCGTGCGCGGCCGGGACGTAGGCGGTGCCGATGTTCTTCTCGAGCACGGGGGAGAACGCGCCGCTGCGCACGTCGCCGATGTGCGAGCCGCCGTCGAGAATCCCGTAACCGACGCGCGGGATGCGCGGGTCGTCGCACGTGAAGCCGACGAGCTTCCGCGCGGGGCCGACGCGCCGTTGCTCTTCGATCTCCGACTTGCCGACGTAGTCGTCCGGATTCGTGAGGGCCCAGTCGAGGCAGGCCTCGACCGGCGACGTCGAGTCGTTGATCTCGTGGCCGTAGAGCGGCATGCCGGCTTCGAGTCGGAGCGTGTCGCGCGCCGCGAGCCCGGTCGGTTCGAGGCCGTGCTCGCGGCCGACCTCGAGGAGGCGGCGCCACGCCGCGACCGCGTGCGCTTCCGGCAGGCAGTACTCGAACCCGTCCTCGCCGGTGTAGCCGGTGCGCGAGACCATGACGTCGTCGACGTCGAACGCGCGCGTGACGTGGAAGCCGTAGTACTTGAGCGCGCCGGGGTCGTCCTTCGCGACGGCGCGCGCGATGTCGACCGACTTCGGTCCCTGGAGAGCGATCATCGCGAGCTTCTTCGAGATGTCGTCGACGACCGCGTCGGTGCCGGCGGCGTTTGCGCGCAGCCACGCGACATCCCGGCTCTTGTTCGAGGCGTTGACGCAGAGGAACCACGACTCCGGCTCGCGGTACACGAGGATGTCGTCGATCGTCGTGCCGTCCTCGCGCGTGAGCAGGCCGTAGCGGATGCGGCCGACCTTCAGGTCCTTCGTCGCGCACGTGACGGTGCGCGCGACGAGCGCGCCGGCGTCGGAACCGCTGATGCGCAGCCGCCCCATGTGGCAGAGGTCGAACAGCCCGGCCGCGCGACGGACGTTTCGCGCCTCCTCGACGATCGAGCGGTACTGGATCGGCATCGCGTAGCCCGCGAAGTCGACGATGCGAGCGCGTGCGCCCTCGTGTTCATTGAACAGCGGCGTGCGGATCACGGCTTCTCCGGTCGATTCGGGTCAGTCGGCGAGCTGCGCCGCGAGAGATTCCCAGTCGATCTCGTCGATCTCGGCCGCGTGGATCGGCGGCAGCGACGAGAACCGGGCGCGCTCGCCGTCCGACGAGAAGTCGTCGCGGCACCGTGCCGCGGCGCGGCCGCGCGGGGCGTTCCCCGAATCGGCCTCGAGCTTGGCGAGGAGGTCGAGAAGCGCCTCTTCGGTGCGGCACTCGCGTTCGAAGCGGACGCCGTCCTCGAAGCGCGCCGCGCGCAACTCGTCCTGCCCGCGCGCGAGCTCGCCGATGCGGAGGAAGATGCGGCCGAGGTGGAGGTGCGCGTCGAACGCATGCCCGCCGGTCGGGTCGATCGACATCGCGCGCGCGAAATGGCGTGCGGCGCGGGCGAGGCGGCCGGCGCGGTAGTTCCTGAGCCCGAACCAGGTGTGGAGTCGCGCGGAGAGTCGTGAGCGGAGGCGGGCGAGCACGGTCGGATCCCGGACGGCGGACGGGGGAAGCGGGACTGTAAAGGTCACCGCGCGGGCCGTCGACGGGTTCGGATGAGGTCGCGGTTCCTTCTGCGGGGAAAAAAGGCCCCGGCGCCGATCTGCACCGGCGCCGGGGCACCCCCCGAGAATCGCTTCGCTCGGCGTCGGAGCGCACCACGCGTTCTCGGAGGAAGAAGCGTGAAAAGGCCCGTCCTTCCGCCCTCGAAAAAACGAAAACCCGCCGAGACGGGGCCCGGCCGGTTTTCGACGCTTTCCGCGAAAGTCGGGCGGGCCGCGCGGACGATGAACCAACCAGAGGTGCGCACTGCGCGCACTGCACCTCCTCCACCCTCGGGCCACCGCAGCCATGCCACTCAGGGGCGAACTCAGCAGCGTCGACCTCGCTCACATCTTCCAGATGCTCCTGCTGAACCAGAAGGCAGGCGTGCTGGAGATCGAGCACGACGGTGTGAAGCGGCCGCTCTTCTTCCGTCCCGACGGCGTGCTCGTTCCCTACGAGGAGGAGATTCTCGTCGAGCGCGCGGTCCGCCATGCGATGTGGTCGGGCCGCGTGGAGGAGAAGCAGGTCGAGCGTGCTCGTTGCAACATGGGCGTGCTGAAGAAGAACCTCCTCGACACGCTCGTGGAGATGAAGCTGCTCGACGCTTCGGAGCGGCTGAGCCTGATGCGCCAGCAGCTCGAGGAAGACGTCTACGAGCTCTTCTTCGTGCGCGATGCCGGCTTCGAGTTCCGCGACGGCGAGGAGCCGTCGGCGGAGATGACAGTCGACGTGAACCTCGCACTGTCGCCGAACGCGCTGATCATGGAGGCCGCTCGTCGCATCGACGAGTGGGAGTACATCAAGCGCCTGGTCCCCTCCAGCCTCGACATCATCGAGGCGTGCGGCGACCTGAAGCGCCTGCCGGCGAAGGAGGTCGACGCCGAGCTGCGGGCGGTCCATGCCGCGCTCGACGGCGAGAGCACGGTCGCCGACCTGATCGAGTCGACCGGCATCGCTCGATTCGTCGTGTTCCGGAAGATCGCGTTCCTCGTCGAGCACAAGCTCGCGATGTCCGTTCCGCCGGACCGACTGATCGCGCGCGCGGAGAAGGCGCTCCAGGCGGAGCGTCCCCGCTCGGCTGTTCACCTGTACGAACGCGCGCTCGAGCTCGGGGCGAACGACGTCGCCGTGCTGAACGGCGCCGGCCGCGCGCACGAATCGCTCGGGGAGCACGCGATCGCATCGGAGCGCTACCTCGCCGCCGGTCGCCGTGCGGAAGAGGACGGCGACCTCGAGGCGGCGCTGCGCTTCTACCTGCGCATCCGCGAGCTCTTGCCCACCCAGGTCGAAGCGCGCGAGCGTCTGTTCGCTCTGCGCAAGGTCGCCGCCACCGCGGTCGTCCGCGGTCGAGTGCAGTTCGACCCGGTCGCGGAGGGCTTCGAGCTTGCCGAAATCCTCGCGGTGATCGGCCGTTCCGAAGAGCTCGCGCTGGTCCTCGCCGGGTTGATGGACCTGGCGGACCGCAATCCCGCGGCGATCGAGCGCGTGGCCGAACTCGCGGGCCGTCTCTCCCAGACCGGCGTGGCGATCGACGCGCTGATCCGCGCGGCCGACTGCCGCGCGCGCGGCAACGACTTCCCGGCGGCGCTCCGGGACCTGAAGCGCGCGCAGGCGCTCGACCCGAGTCGCGCCGCGATCGCGGACCGCATCCGCTCGATGCACGAGCGAGCGCGCGTTCGCGGGGAGCGGCGTCGCGCGGCGATGCGCGTGGTCGCGCTGATCGCGGTCTTCGTGCTGCTCTTCTTCGGCTACGGCCGCTTCGGCGCGCTCGCGATGGAGCGCTACGGCGAGAACTCGCTCGAGGACTTCGTCGCCACTGCTCGGTTCGACGAGGGGCGCGAGTACTACCGCTCGATCTGTCGCCGCTTCCCGCTCACGATCCCGATGCTGCTCTCGCTCGAGAACCTGCGCGAGCTCGACATCGCCGAGAAGAACCACGCCGAGGTCACCGAATTCAAGAACGAGATCGAGGCGGAGGACGGCGCGTCGCGCATGAAGCAGGCGCGCTACTTCAAGGAGGCCGCGTTCTCGGCGCGGTTCACCGGCAACTACGCGAGCGCGTTGAAGCACTTGAAGCGCGCCAAGGAACTCGCGGGACCGTCCGACCCGCTCGAACTCGCAGCGCCGATTGCCGACCTCGAGAAGTACCTCGGCGAAGCGCGGCGGCTGCAGAGCGAAGCGACCTTCTTCCGCAACGCCGGCCGATTCCCGGAAGCGCACGCCCGACTGCTCGAGCTGGTGAAGAGCTACCCGAACGCGCCCGGCGTCGACGGACTGTCGCTCCCGGTCGAGGTCACGAGCGACCCGCCGCGCGCGCGCATCGTCATGGACGGGCAGCCGGTGCGTATCGGCGACAGCGGCTCGTCGGTCTACGCGGAGACGCCGTTCGTGCTCGACCTGCCGCGCGACCGCGCGGTCACCGTCGAGCTCGTCGCGGACGGTTTCGCGCCGTTCAAGACGCAGCTCGACGCGCGGACGAGCAGCGTGCTCGCGGCGGAGCTGTGCTCGCGACCGGACCGCGAAGTGGTGCTGAACAAAGAGATCGTCGGATCGCCCGCGTGCGACGCCGAAGGAGTCGTCGTCGCCCTCGCGGGCGGCCGCGTCGTCTCGCTCGACCCGTCGACGCTCCAGGTGCGCTGGTCGTTCGACATCCCGGACCTCGCCGAGGCGGCGGGTGCGCCGGTGATCGTCGGGAGACGCGTGCTCGTCGTCGACACGCTGCGCCGGTTCCGCTGGATCGATCGCACGAGCGGCGATGTCGGCGCGTCGGGCGCATTGCCCTCCGATCCGGCAGGACGGGGAGTCGCGTCCGATTCGAGCGCGGCATGGCCGCTCTCGGACGGGACGCTGGCGCTCCTCGATTCGGGCTCCGGCTCGCCGCGCATCGCCCAGCCTCCGGCTTCACGCGTGGCCGGTCCGGTCGCGCTGCGCGGTGATCGATTCGCGTCCGCGTGCGCCGACGGGCGCGCGTGGGTTGCGCTCGCGGACGGCTCGCTGTCCGCGGCGCGTACGGCGCGGCCACTCGAGGGCGGCGCGACCGCGCTCGCGGCATCCGGATCCGTCGTGTGCATCGGCGACGCGCGCGGCAACCTCCACGTGCTCGACGTCGATCGGGGCGGCGAAGGAAGCTCGATGCCGGTGTTCCAGGACGCGGCGATCGAGCGCATCGACGCCGCCGCGGAAACGGTGGTCGCGGCCGGCGGCGGTCGTGTCGCGGTCGTGTCGGTCTCGAGCCGTCGAGCGACCGCGACGGCCGCCGCGGCCGGCGTGCTCGCGGATGGCGGCGGCGCCGACATCGTCGCGCTGGCGACGGCGGACGGCACCGTCCGCAGCTTCCGGCGCGCGGATCTTTCGCCGGCCGGCCGCGTCGCGGCCGAAGCGGCGATCGCGGCCCCAGGCACCGGCACCTCCGGCCGGTTCTGGTTTTCCGCGGCGGGTGGCCGAGTCATCGGCATTTTCCCGCAAAGCCGCTGACGGGGTCTTGCCGATAAGCGACCCGTCGGACCGTCCGCGAAACGACGCGCAAGATCGCGCTTCGATCGCGGCGAGGACGCGGAACATGGGTCTTCTCGCAATCCCGAAGGAGCGCATCCGCCTCGGCCGCCTGCGGCGCCAGCTCGCTCGCGAGCCGTATCCGCACGGGTTCGCGGAGGCGGCGCGCGGCTACCTGGCGCTCGGGGATCTCGAGCAAGCTCGTGAGATCCTCGCGGACGGGCTCCGCCTGTTCCCCGAGGCAGAAGAGCTCGCGAAGGCTCGCACCTTCCTCGTCACGCGCGATCGCCAGGCCGAGTTCATCGCGGCGAAGGAACGGCTGCGCACCGACCCGACCCTGCAGAGCTATCTCGCGCTCGCGGACGCCTACGAGGCGCTCGGCAAGCCCGACCAGTGCTCGCAAACGCTGCGCGAGGCGATGGAGAAGTTCCCGCGCTCGAGCACGCCTTCGACCAAGCTTGCCGACCTCCGCTACGCGCGCTTCCTGTCCGGATGCGCGGCGGCCGACGGCCAGGCGGCGGAGCAGCTCTACAAGCGCGCGTGCGAACTCGAGCCGGAGGCGCTGAAGCCGCGCTTCATGCTCGCGCAGTACTACTGCCGCATCGGCGCGCGCTCACACGCGTCCGACGCGGTGCGCGTGCTGCTCGAGCTCTCGCCGGAGCACGAGCGCGGACTGCAGTTGCTCGCGTTGCTCGAGCGCAAGACCGATGCGACCGACGGCCTGGAGGACGTGACCTCGCTCGTGCAGGCGGTCGAGGAGCACCAGCGGTTCGCCATCGAGTCACTGCCGTGGGAGGAGCGCCAGGATCCGGTCGGACGCGCTCCGATCTCGGCGCCGGCGCAGGAAGTCGAGCGCCTCGGCACGCGTTTCGGCACGGCGCGCGTCGTCGTCATCGACGGTGTGGGCAAGGAGCACTTTGCCGGCGCTCAATACAACGTGTCGCTGAAGTCGGCCGTGACCGACCTTGCGCCGATCTGCCATCGCGCCGCCCGCGGGATGGAGCTCGGCCCGCCGCAGCGCCTCGAGATCTCCGGTGCGGACGGGACGCTGGTCATCGAAATGAAGCGCGACGTCGCCGCCGGCATCGTCCTCGAGGCGGGCGCCGACAGCGAGGTCGCGATCACCGCGGCGCGCGATGCGCTGGAGCGGATGGTGAGGGGATGAACATGCAGGAGATCATCACGGAGCTGAAGTCTCGTATCGGCGTTCGAGGCGCGCTCGTCATGACGCGCGACGGCGTGCTCGTGACGCAAGACCTCTGCGATGGGCTGGACGCGGAGGCGATCGCCGCGCTCACGTCCGGCTCTGTCGGCGTCGCGACGCGTGCTGCGCACGCGCTCACGCTCGGCAACCTGCGCTCTATCACCCTGACCGCACGTTTCGGCCGACTCGTCTTCGTCCCGATGGACGAACTCGTGCTCGTGGTCGTGACGGAACCGTCCCTCGACCTCGAGCGCACCCTCTTGGAGATCGCCGGTCCTGCGCGCCGTCTCGTCGCCGCGTCGCGTTTCGATTCCAGCGAGTGAGCACCGGAAGGAACCCGAATGGTCCAGATCAACTTCGCCCGCAAGGAGATCAACTGCAAGCTCGTGTACTACGGACCGGGCTTGTCAGGGAAGACCACCAACCTCGAGATGGTCCACGCGCGGACGCCGCAGACGAACCGCGGCGAGCTGACGTCGATCTCGACGGACGGTGATCGCACGCTGTTCTTCGACTTCATGCCGCTCGATCTCGGCGAGATCGCGGGGATGAAGACGAAGTTCCACCTCTACACGGTGCCCGGCCAGGTCTACTACAACTCGACGCGCAAGCTCGTGCTGCTCGGCTCGGATGGAGTCATCTTCGTCGCCGATTCGTCGCGCGCCCAGTTGAAGGAAAACCTCGAGTCGCTCGCGAACCTCCGCGAGAACCTCCTGGAGATGGGGAAGGACTTCGGGAAATTTCCAATCGTCATCCAGTGGAACAAGCGCGACGTCGCCGACGCGATGACGGTGGCCGAGCTGGCGAAGGAACTGAACCCGCTGAACTTCCCGGCCTTCGAGGCGGTCGCGAACAAGGGCGACGGCGTCTTCCCGACGTTGAAGGCGCTCTCGCAGCTCGTGCTCGCGAACATCAACTCGGCGGAGCAGGGCAAGACACAGGGCGGCGACCAGAAGAAGGCCGACGAGAAGCCGGCCGACTCGAAGGCCGCGCCGGGCGCGAAGTCGGCGCCCTCGGCGGCTCCAGCCGCAGCCGCGAAAGCGGGCGGCGGCATGAAGATCGAGCGCAACGAGATCAACGTCCCCGCCGGCAAGACGGCGCCGACCGCCGCGCCGAAGGCGCCCGCGCTCGAGCCTGCGCTTTCCGCAGCCGCGCGTGGCAAGTCCGGCCCGTCGGGCCAGACGGCGACGATGCAGCGTCCGCCGGTCGCGAGCAACCCGCTCGACGAGCTCGGCGGCCCGCGCAACGGTCAGAAGCCCGCGGCCCCGAAGGCGGCGGCTCCGTTCTCGTCGACCGCGGAGCGCTCGCGATCGAGCCTTGGCGCGCCGGCGCAGCCGCCGGCAACGGCCGACGGCAGGCTTTCCACCAAGACGCAGTCGGGCTCGATCTTGCTGAGCGAGCTGCAGAGCGGCGGGATGTCGACCTCGTCCGAGACGGGTTCGATGAAGCGCCCGCCCGACGGCGCGTGGTCGCAGGACGGCCGCAACGGTGACGTGTTCAGACGTGAGGTCCGGATCATCGGCGGCCGCCCCGGTGGCGCGCCCGTCGGGCACATGGATTCCAAGAAGATCATGACGATCGGCGTGGTGTGCGGCGTGGTTGCCGCGGTGATCGCGTTGATCCTGTTCAAAGTCTTCGTCGGTTGATGGCGAGCGGGAGAAAGTCGTGAAAGACAAGAAGTCGACGGTCAGCGATCAGGACCTGCGCGACGAGCGCCTCGTCTTCTATCGCCGCCACATCGAGCAGGTGGACCGCGTGCTCACCGAGTTCCTGAAGAAGGCCGGTGCGCGGAGCTGCTTCCTCATCGACAAGGACGGCCACCTCATCACGCGCGCGGGCGAGCCGCGCGAGTTCGACGCGGACACGATCTCGGCGCTCGTCGCCGGCGCGTTCGCGGCGACCAAGCAGATGGCCGCGCTCCTCGGCGAGCAGGAGTTCTCGTGCCTGTTCCACCAGGGAACGCACGACAACATCCAACTCTCGCTCGTCGGACGGCGCGCGATCTTGACGGTGCTGTTCGACGACTCGACGACCCTCGGCATGGTGCGGCTCTACGTGTCGGAGGCGGTGCGCCGCCTCGCGGACATCTTCGAGCAGAGCACGAACGGCCGCGGTTCGAGCGACGAGGAGGTCGACCCGAGCTACGGTGACTCGGCGCGCCGCACGCTCGAGGACCTGTTCGCGGACAAGAAGAAGGACTGACGCCCGGCGCGGTCAGCGGACCGTCACGGGGACGGTCTGGTCGATCGCTCCGTGGGTCACCTCGACGCGCGTCTCGACACCGTTCCGCGTGACGATCAGCGTGAAGCTGCCCGGTGCGATCTTTCCCAGGTCGTAGCGGCCCGGCGTCAGACGTCCCGCCGTCCCGAGGATGTCGTCGAGAGTGAGGAGCCCCGAGAGCTCCGTCCCCTTGTCGTCGAACAACTTCACGTCCGCGGCGGCGATCGGCTGCCCGGTCGCGTCGGCGAGCTCGACCACGAGCGCCGCGCCCTCCGCCAGCTCGAGGTCGACCGTCTTCTCCGCATCCGCCTGCACGATCACGCCCGCGCGGTACGCGGGC